>JAEKLK010000164.1 GCA_019509895.1 Betaproteobacteria bacterium
GCTCGATTTCGGCGGCCGCGTAATGAAGAACGTCGCCGGTTACGACATCTCGCGCCTGGTCGCCGGCTCGCTCGGCACGCTCGGGCTGATCGCCGAGGCGTCGATCAAGGTGCTGCCCGTGCCGCGCGCCGAGCGCACGCTGCGGCTGGAAATGGACGAGGCGCGTGCCCTCGAGGCGCTCAACCGCTGGGCGGGCGAGCCGCTGCCCATCTCGGCGAGCGCATGGCACGCCGGCGTGCTGCACGTGCGGCTTTCAGGGTCGGAGCCGGCGCTCGCCGGGGGCGCGGCGCGCATTGGCGGCGAGGCGCTTGCCGATGCGCCCGCCTGGTGGCGCGCGCTGCGCGAGCAGACCCATGGCTTTTTCGCCGGCGATGAGGGCCTCTGGCGCCTGTCGCTGCCCTCGACTACGCCGCCGCTCCCGTTGGGACCGCAGCTCATCGAATGGCATGGCGGCCTGCGCTGGCTGCGATCGGGCACTGGCAGCGACGTTCGCGCGGCGGCGCAGCGCGTCGGCGGCCACGCGACGCTCTTTCGCGCGCGCGACAGATCGGCCGGAGCCTTTGCACCGCTCGATCCGGTGCTGCTGCGGCTGCACCAGGCGCTGAAGGAGGCGTTCGACCCGGCAGGCATCTTCAATCCCGGCCGGCTCTACCCGGAGCTCTAGGTCTTGGCGACCTTCTTTTTCAGCTCGGCAACGGCGCTACGCGCGTATGCGGCGAACGATGTCTGCGGAAAGCGCGAGAGCAGCCTGGCGTACAGCTGGATCGCGAGCACCGGTTCGCCCGCTTCGCCGGCCTTGGTTGCGGCGTCGACCAGCAGCCGCTCTTCGCGCGCGACCGCGCCCGGCGGAAGGGCAGGCGGGGATGCGCGGGGCGGCGACGCGGCTGCTGGCGCTGCGGCCACCGACGACGCCGACCCGGCACCGGGCTTCGCCTGCGCGAGCAGCGCGGCAAAGCGCGCCTCGGACGCAGCGTCGCGCTCCTTCAAGCCCTTGCGCCAGCGCGTCACGCCCCACCACAGCGAGGCGAAGCAGGCGATGATCAGCAGCCAGGCGAGCAGTTTCACGCGAAAAGTATAGCGAGCGATGCAGACCGAGCTTGCCGACTTCATCCGCAATACGCCCGAAGGCGACGAAGCGCAGGCCATCCTGCGCAAATGCGTGCACTGCGGCTTTTGCACGGCCACCTGCCCGACCTACCAGGTGCTCGGTGACGACCTGGACAGTCCGCGCGGCCGCATTTATCTCATGAAGCGCGCGCTGGAAGGCGCGCCGGTCACCGACAAGACGCGCCTGCATCTCGATCGCTGCCTCACCTGTCGCGCATGCGAAACGACCTGTCCCTCGGGCGTGCGCTACGGACGTCTGGTGGACATCGGGCGAGCGGTGGTCGAGTCCAAGACGCGCCGCGGGCCGCTCGAGCGCGCGCGCCGTGCGCTCCTGGCGCGCACCTTGCCGCGTCCGCGCCTCTTTGCCGCCGGCCTTGCGCTCGGCCGCCTTGCGCGGCCGCTCCTGCCGCCGGCACTTCGGGCCAAGGTGCCCGCTCGCGCGACGCCGGGCGCCTGGCCCGCGCCGCGCCATGCCCGCAAGATGCTCGCGCTCGCAGGCTGCGTCCAAAGCTCGCTCGCGCCGTCGATCAACGCGGCGGCTGCGCGCGTGCTCGACCGCGCCGGCATCTCGCTCATCGAGGCGCCCGGCGCGGGCTGTTGCGGCGCGCTGCGCTTCCACCTGAACTACCAGGAGCAGGGTCGCGACGACATGCGCGCCCTGATCGACGCCTGGTGGCCGCGTGCGGCAAGCGGCGAAATCGAGGCGATCGTGATGACCGCGAGCGGCTGCGGCGTGACGGTGAAGGAATACGGGCATTACCTTGCCGGGGACGAGCGCTACCGCGAAAAAGCGGCGCGTATCTCGGCGCTGACCGGTGACCTTTGCGAGGTGCTGACGCCGCAGATGGTCGCCGGCGGCCGCGCACGCGGCAAGGTGGCATTCCAGTCGCCCTGCACGCTGCAGCACGGCCAGCAGATCCGCGGCAAGGTCGAGGCGCTGCTGCGGGCCGCCGGCTATGAGCTCACGCCGGTCAACGACGCGCACCTTTGCTGCGGCTCCGCCGGCACGTACTCTCTCCTGCACCCCGAGATCGCCGGCGAGCTGCGCAGCCGCAAGCTCGCGGCGCTCAACGCCGGTGCGCCGGAGGTCATCGCCACCGCCAACGTCGGCTGCCTGAGCCATTTGCAGGGCGCGAGCGCGACGCCGGTGAAGCACTGGATCGAGCTGCTGGACGTAAAATGACCGCATGAGCGAAGTTGTCTCGCCTGACATTGTCAGGGTGGCCTGTCCGCACGACTGCCCCGATACCTGCGCCATGCTGGTCACCGTCGAGGACGGCGTGGCGAAGAAGATCCACGGCGATCCCGAGATGCCCTTCACCGAGGGCACGCTATGCACCAAGGTCTCGTACTATCTCGAGCGCACCTATTCGCCCGACCGGCTGCGCACCCCGATGAAGCGCGTCGGCCGCAAAGGCAAGGGCGAGTTCCGGCCCATCACCTGGGACGAGGCGCTGGATGAGATCGCCGCGCGGCTGAAGACGCTCGCCGCCGAGAACCCGGAGACCATCCTGCCGAGCAATTACGCCGGCACGATGGGCATGGTGCAGTACAGCTCGATGGACCGGCGCTTCTTCCACAAGCTCGGCGCCTCGCTGCTCGACCGCACGCTCTGCTCCACGGCGGGCAAGCACGGCATCAAGGCCACGCTTGGCGGGTCGGTCGGCACGGACCCGGAGCGCTTCGACGAGGCGCAGCTCATCATCCTGTGGGGCGCGAACCCGATCGTCTCCAACCTGCACCTGTGGTCGCGCGTGCGGAACGCGAAGCGCCGCGGCGCCAAGGTGATCGCGATCGATCCCTATCGCAGCCTGTCGGCCGAGAAATGCACGCAGCATGTTGCGCTCCTGCCAGGCACCGACGGCGCGTTGGCGCTCGGCATGATGCATGTGCTGATGCGCGACGGGCTCGTCGACCGCGACTACGTCGCGCGCTATACGCTCGGCTACGAGGCGCTCGAGAAGCGCGTGCTCAGCGAATACTCGCCGGAACGGGTCGCGCGTCTGTGCGGACTGTCCGCGGAAGAGGTGGTGCGGCTGGCGCGCGACTACGGCACAACCAAGCCGGCCGCCATCCGCCTGAATTACGGCATGCAGCGCCATGCCGGTGGCGGCATCGCGGCGCGCACGATTGCCTGTCTGCCGGCGCTGGTCGGCGCATGGCGCGATCCGGCGGGCGGCATCGTGCTGAGCACCGCCGACTTCTTCAAGTTTGACCACGCGGCGCTCGAGCGTCCGGATCTGCTTGCCGGCCGGCGGCCGCGCACCATCAATCAGTCGCAGCTTGGCGATGCGCTCACCCGCGCCGAGCCACCGGTAAAAGCGATCATCGTCTACAACAACAATCCGGTCGCCGTCTGCCCGGAGTCGGACAAGGTCATCGCCGGCTTCTCGCGCGAAGATCTCTTTACGGTGGTTATCGACCACTTCCAGACCGACACCGCCGATTACGCCGACATCGTGCTGCCGGCCACGACGCAGCTCGAGCACCATGATGTGCACAAGTCCTACGGCCATCTTTATATGCTCGCGAACAACCCGGCGATCGCGCCGGTGGGCGAGGCGCTGCCCAACTCGGAAATTTTCCGGCGCCTGGCCGCGCGCCTGGGATTCGAAGAGCCGTGCTTCCGCGACAGCGACGAAGACATCTGTCGCACGGCGCTCGCCGGCAAGGCCGATTGGGAAGCGCTGAAGCGCGACGGCTGGCAGCGCCTTGCGCTGCACGAGCGGCATGCGCCGTTCGCGCACGGCGGCTTCCCGACGCCGAGCGGCAAGTGCGAGTTCTACAGCGCGTGGTTGGAAAAGCAGGGCATCGACCCGCTGCCTTTCTACAATCCACCGGCGGAACTCGCCGACGAGGCGCTGGCGCAGCGCTATCCGCTCGCCTTCCTCTCGCCGCCCGCGCGCCACTTCCTCAATTCGAGCTTCGCCAACCTGCCACGCTTTCGCGAATTCGAGCGCGAGCCGCACCTCGACATGCATCCCGAGGACGCG
>JAEKLK010000165.1 GCA_019509895.1 Betaproteobacteria bacterium
CGAGCCGCTGTCGGCCTCGGGGCCGTACGCGGGTCCGGTGTCGTAGAGCAGCGTATGGCTCGCCGTGCGCACCAGCACCGCGAGTCCCTGGCCGACATCGAAGGTGGTGATCCACGCCTCGCCCCACGCCGGCGGCAGCGCGCCGATGAAAAACGCCGGCGCCATCAGTGCGAGCCCGCTCGCGCGCCACGGCACGCCGCGCGGCGCGAGTACCCATGCCGCGCCAATCAGCGCCGCGATCACTGTCCACAGTGGCGGCACGCGCTGCTGCCAGAGCGCGCCGGGAAGCGCCGCGCACGCTTCGAGGAATTCGAGCAGCCACTGCACCAGCCACGCCGCGAGATGCAGGAGCGCATCGATCGGCACCAGTGCCGCGAGCAGCGCGAGCGGCGTGATCACCGCCGAGACGAGCGGGATCGCGACCGCATTGGCGAGCGGACCGGCGACCGAGAGCTGGCCGAAGAGAAGCAGCGCCGCCGGTGCGAGGCCGATGGTGATCGCCCATTGCACGCGACCCCACTGCGCAAGCTTCGATCCCGGATCGGTCCAGCCGACGGCGACATAGAAGATGAGGAGCACGGCGCCGAACGAGAGCCACAGTCCCGGCGCGAGCGGTGCCCACGGATCGAACAGCACGATCGCGGCGAGCGCGAGCGCCAGCGTGCGCCAGGCCGACGAGATGCGCCCCCACCAGAGCGCCAGCGCAACGACCGTCACCATCCAGAACGTGCGCTGGGCCGGCACGCCGTAGCCCGCGAGCAGCGTGTAGCCGAGCGCACCGGCGATGGCGGCAAGCGCGGCGGCCTTGCGCGCCGGCAGGCGGAGCACGAGCGCTGGAATTCGACGCCAGAGAGCGGCGACGAGCCAGGCGAGCATGCCGGAGACGAGCGTGACGTGCAGACCGGAGATGCTCATCAGGTGGGTGACGCCGGTGCGATTGAAGAGCTGCCACTCCTCGCGCGAGATGGCGCGCTGATCGCCCACGGCGAGCGCGGCGAGGATCCCGGTCGCCGGCATCGGCCCAAGCACCGCATTGAAGCGGTCGCGCACCGACTCGCGCGCCCGCTCGACGTTGTCCAGCACTCCGTAGCGGGCGCCCAGGCGCCGGGGCTCCGGCCGCGCGCGCACGTAGCCGGTGGCGCCGATGTTGCGCTCGAGCAGCCACGCCTCGTAGTCGAAGCCGTGCGGATTGACGAGCCCGTGCGGGCGGCGAAGCCGCACGGTGAACGACCAGCGCTCGCCGGCGTGCACGCCGCCGGCGAGTGGCGATGCCGCGGCCTCTTCGGCGTTGGCGGCTCCGTACCAGGACAGTAGGAGCTTCTTCGGCACTCGACCGGCGTCGGCGCCCTCCACATCGAGCTCGAGGCGCACGCCGCGCTCCATGATCGCCGGCAGCGCCGAGACGACGCCGACCACCGCGATATCGCGCCCTTCGAGCTCGGGCGAGAGCCAGTCGTCCATGCGCCAGTGCGCGTAGGCCGCCGCCCAGAAGAACCCGACGACGCCCGCGGCAAGAACGAGCACCGGCCGGTAGCGCACGCCGAGCAGGATCAGCGGCACGATGCAAAGCGCCCAGCCGAGGGCGGGCAGCACCGGTGAAAACTGCAGGAGTGCCGCGCCCGCGGCGAAGGCGAGGAGCGCCAGGGTCATGCTGCGATCAACGCGCGGCCCGCCGGTTGGCCGACCGGCCGAAATTGGTGACAGTCACCAATTTCCAGGAGGCTGCGGCGCTATTGACGCAATTCGGGTCCTGGCCCCGAATCCCGGGGGTAGAGGAGGCCATCGCGGATCTCGAGCACGCGCTCTGCGCGGCCGGCAAGCCCCGGGTCGTGCGTGACGATGACGAACGCGGTGCCGTGCGACGCGGAGAGCCGCAGCATCGCCTCGAATACTTCCTCGGCGGTATGCGAGTCGAGGTTGCCGGTCGGCTCATCGGCGAGCACGCAGGCCGGCTCGGTGACGAGCGCGCGCGCGAAGGCGCAGCGCTGGCGCTCGCCGCCGGAGAGCTCGCCCGGTAGATGATCGAGACGATGGCCAAGCCCGACCTCGCCGAGCACGCGCTTGGCGCTCGCCAGCGCGTCGGCCCGCTCCAGGCGCCGGATGAAGAGCGGCATGGCGACATTCTCGGCGGCGCTGAACTCGGGCAGCAGGTGATGGAACTGGTAGACGAAGCCGAGCGTGGCGTTGCGCGTCTGCGAGCGCTCTGCTTCGCTCATCTCGCTGACCGCGCGGCCCTGCACGAATACCTGTCCGGAGGTGGGCGTATCGAGGCCGCCCAGGAGATGCAAGAGCGTCGACTTTCCCGATCCGGAGCGCCCCATGATGGCGATACGCTCGCCGCGATGGATTTCGAGATCGACCCCGAGCAGCACCGGCACCGGCTGCGGTCCCTGGTAGGTTTTCGTCAAGCCATGGCAGGCGAGCACCGCCTCGCGCTCATTCATAGCGCAGTGCTTCGGCCGGATTGAGGCGCGAGGCGCTCCAGCTCGGATAGAGCGTGGCGGCAAACGACAGCGCGAGCGCCATGAGGCTAATCGAGATGACGTCGGACGCCACCAGGTCGGAGGGCAGGTCCGGAATCAGATACACGCCCTTGTCGAGGAACTTGAAGCCGAGCACGCTCTCGATCGCCGGCACGATGACGTCGATGTTGAGCGCAGTGAGCACGCCGAGCACCACACCGATCAGCGTGCCGATGACCCCCATCAGCATGCCCTGCACGATGAAGATGCCCATCACCGAGCGCGGATGCGCGCCGAGCGTGCGCAGGATGGCGATATCGGACTGCTTGTCCTTTACCGCCACCACCAGTGTGGAGATGATGTTGATCGCGGCCACCAGCACGATCAGCGCCAGGATGATGAACATCATGCGTTTCTCGATGGCCACGGCGCGAAAGAAGTTGGCATGCGTGCGCGTCCAGTCGCTCGCGTAGGTATTGGGCGGCAGGTCCCGCGGCAGCTCGCGCGCCACCGCCGGCGCGGCGAACAGATCGTCGAGCTTGAGTCGTACGCCGCTCACGTCGGCGCCGAGCTGGTAGAGCGTCTGCGCGTCCTGCAGGTGCACGAGCGCGAGCGCCGAATCGGCGTCGGCAATGCCGGCCTCGAAGATGCCTACGACTGTGAACTGCTTCAGGCGCGGTACCAGGCCCGCGGGCGTCACGAGTCCCTGCGGCGCAATGAGCGCCAGCTTGTCGCCGGGAAGGACCTGGAGGGCGCGCGCGAGGTCGGCGCCGAGCACGATGCCGAATCCGCCCGGCTTGAGATTCTCGAGCGAGCCCATGCGCATGACGTCGCCGAGGTCGGCGACCTTTTCCTCGTCGCCGGGCAGGATGCCGCGCACGATGGCGCCGCGCACCGCCGGCCCGGCGGCGAGCATGCCCTGCGCCTGCACGAAGGGCGCCGTGCCCACCACATGCGGGTTCTGCGCCGCGATCTTCGCGATCGATCGCCAGTCGGCGAGCCGGTTGCCCTCGCCGCTGATCTGCACATGCGAGGCGACGCCGAGGATGCGGGTGCGCACCTCCTTCTGGAAGCCGTTCATGACGGACAGCACCACGATCAGCGCCCACACGCCGACCGCGATGCCGATCATCGACACGAGGGAGTTGATGCTGATGAAACGGTTTCGGCGCCGGGCGCGCAGATAGCGCAGGCCGACGAGAAGCTCATATCCCATGGATCGGCGCGAGAATACACCATGGAGGTTGAAACCCACGCCGCGCTCGCGCGCCTGCTCGGCGCATCGCGCATCGCGCATCTCGGCACGCTGCGCGCAGGCGCGCCGATGGTCTCGATGACGCTCTACATGCCGGCGCCGGATTTTTCCGCGTTCTACGTGCACGTCAGCCGCCTCGCCTGGCACACGCAGGACATGCAGCAGGATGCGCGCGTCACGCTGTCGGTCGCCGAGACCGACGACCGGCGCGAGGATCCGTTCACGCTGATGCGCGTGTCGATCCGCGGCGAGGCGGTGCTGATCGCGAACGACGCGCCCGAGTTCCCGGCGCTGAAGAGCGCCTGGCTGGCACGCTTTCCCGCCCAGGCGATCAATTTCGAGCTCGCCGATTTCTCGTTCTGGAAAATAACGCCGCGCGA
>JAEKLK010000190.1 GCA_019509895.1 Betaproteobacteria bacterium
CCCGCGGGCACCTCGGCTGCCTCCATCGCCGCGAGCACCTCGGCCAGCGTGCGCCTGCTCGTCCAGTCGCCAATGGCGCCGTCGATCCGCTGCATCTGCGCTGCGCGCCCATCGTTTTGCGCGAGCGCCGGATCGTCGCCAAGATCTTCGCGGCCGATGGCACTCATCAGGCGGCGAAACAGGCTGTCGGCATTGCCGGCGATGAGGACGTACGCGCCATCGCTGCACGGGTAGAGGTTGGAGGGCGCGATTCCCGGCAGCGCGCTGCCGCTTCGCTCGCGCACGTAGCGCTCGGCGTCGTATTCGGGCAGCAGGCTTTCCATGCAGTTGAACACTGCCTCGTAGAGCGCCACGTCGATCACCTGCCCGCCGGCGCCATTCTTCACTGCGTGCAGCGCGAGCAGCGCGCCAATCACGCCGTGCAGCGCCGCGATCGTGTCGCCAAGCGATAGATTCGGCCGCACCGGGGGACGGTCCGGAAAGCCGGTGATGTAGCGCATGCCGGCCACGGCTTCGGCGATCGCCGCGAAGCCGGGTCGCTCGCGATAGGGGCCGGTCTGCCCGTAGCCGGAGATGCGCACCAGGATGAGCTGCGGATTGGCGGCCGAGAGCGCGCCCCAGGACAAGTTCCAGCGCTCCAGCGCTCCGGGCCGGAAGTTCTCGATCATGATGTGCGCGCCGCGCGCGAGGCGGCGCACGATCTCCTGGCCTTCCGCCCGGCGCAGGTCGCAGGTCACGGACTTCTTGTTGCGCGACTGCACGTGCCACCACAGCGAGGTGCCGTTGCGCATCCGCCGCCACTTGCGCAGCGCATCGCCTTCGCCGGGCGGCTCGAGCTTGATCACCTCGGCGCCGAAGTCGCCGAGCGTCTTGGCGCAGAAAGGACCGGCGATCAGCGAGCCGAGCTCTACAACGCGAATGCCGGTAAGCGGGCCCGACACAGAAAGATATTACGTACGAAGTACGAAATTATTTGCGCTGAAATTATTTGCGCTGAAATTATTTGCGCTTGAGCAGGCGAAGCGGGTTGTATTCGAGCACCGTCTCGTTGCGCTGGTTCACCACGCGGTTGGCGAAGCGCACGAGGCCGCGGTCGCCCTTGGAGGTAAGCCGGTGCTCGATCACTTCAGCCTCGACGTGGATCGTGTCGCCGAGGACCGTCGGCTTCTTCACATCGAGCGAGGCGTTGAGGAAAGCGAGGCCGGTGTCCTGCATGGTCGGCAGGAGGAGCCCCTCGGCGAAGGCATAGACAAGCGCCGCCGGCACGGCGCGACCCTTGATGGCGCGGCCGCCATCATCGCCGACGGTGAAGAGCTCCTCGGTGAGCCACGTCACGTTCACGAACTGCGCGAGGTCGGACTCGCCGATCGTGCGCCGGTGCGTGCGGAAGCGGAAGCCGAGGCGCAAATCCTCGAAACAGAATCCACGCCCAACGACAGGCAGGGCTTCGGCGGCCATGGCTGTGGCATTCTATATTGATGCCCGACACGCTCGCGCCGCGCGGCAAGTTCGGCGTCCTCGCGCCCTCCACCAATACCTCGGTGCAGCCGGAGTTCGATGCCATGCGGCCCTGGGGCGTGACACACCATCACTCGCGGCTGGTGATTCCCGATTCCAAGGTGAGCGATGACGCGAGCTTCCTCGTCATGATGGAGAACATTCGCAGCGCGCTCTTCCCGGCGCTCGAAGCGGTGCTGACCTGCGATCCTGACTACGTGATCCTCGGCATGTCGTCGGAGACCTTCTGGGACGGACTCGAGGGCTCGAAGAAGCTCGAGCGCAAGCTGAAGCGCATCGCGCGGCGCGGCGTTGCCATGGGCTCGGATGCCTGCCGGGCGGCGCTCGCGGCCTATGGACGCTCGATCAGGCGGCTCGGCGTGGTGACGCCCTATATGCCGGTGGGCGACCGCCAGGTGGTGCGCTTCTTCAGCGAATGCGGATACGACGTCGTGAACCTGCACGGCTTCAAATGCAATAGCCCGAGGACAATCGCGGCAGTGACGCCGAAGGCGCTGCGCGATGCGATCCAGCGCGTGAACCGCGGCAAGGTCGACGCCATCGTCCAGGTCGGCACCAACCTCGCGTGTGCAGGAGTGGCGGCGATGGCCGAGTTCTGGCTTGACAAGCCGGTCATCGCCATCAATACGGCCACTTACTGGTATGCGCTGCGCGACTACGGCATCAAGGATCGCGTGGCGGGCTTCGGCTCGCTCCTTGCGGAGCATTAGCGCCCGGAGGCTCGGGCAGGCGCTCGACGATCACGTCCACCGCGCGCAGGAAGAGCGCGTCGGGAATGAGCACGCTGCCGGTGAGGTACTCGTGCAGCGCGCGCTGGCTGACCTGCAATCGCTCGGCGAGCTCGGCGACGCCGATTTGCACCGCTGCATGCGCCAGAACCTTGCGAGACGTGTCGATCATCGCCACGTTTCAGCATACGAAATCGCGCACAGTTGAGGCAAACGGCTCGGGGCATGCATAATGCGCCGCTTTGGCTCCGCCCGGCCCGACAACCGCATGGCGCCCAAAGAACCTCTACACCTACCGCTACGCTGGGAATTCGTGCCCGTGCAGGAGCCGCGAACCGGCATCATCAGCTGGCGCTGGCGCGCGCACACGCAGGCCGGCCGGCTCGACAAGGAGAGCGAGCAGTTGTTCGACACCCTGACCGAATGCATGGAAGACGCAAAGCAGCACGGCTACGGGATGCCCTAGCTTGATCGACCCGCTGCTCTACCAGCGGATGATCGAGCAGACGCGCGACTACGCGCTGTTCCTGCTCGACCCGAGCGGTCGCATCATCAGCTGGAACCTCGGCGCGGAGCGGCTGAAGGGCTACACGGCCGACGAGATCATCGGCCGTCATTTCTCGGTGTTCTACACCCGCGAGGCGCTGGATAGCGGCTGGCCGGCGCACGAGCTGCAGGTGGCCACCGTCGAAGCGCGCTTCGAGGACGAAGGCTGGCGCGTGCGCAAGGACGGCTCGCGCTTCTGGGCGAACGTGGTGATCACGGCGCTGCGCGACGAAGAGGGCAAGCTCGTCGGCTTCTCGAAGATCACGCGCGACCTGAGCGAGCGCCGCCTGCACGAGCTGGCGATGCGCCAGAGCGAGGAGCGTTTCCGCCTGCTGGTCGACGCGGTCCAGGATTACGCCATCTTCATGATCGACACCGAGGGCATGGTGACGAGCTGGAACGCGGGCGCCCAGCGCATCAAGGGCTACTCGCGCGAGGAGATCATCGGCCGGCATTTCTCGCACTTCTTCACGCAGGAAGACATCACCGCGGGCAAGCCGTGGGAAGAGCTGGCCAGCGCGCGCCGCACCGGCCGCGCGGAAATGGAAGGCTGGCGCGTGAAGAAGAACGGCGAGCGCTTCTGGGCGCGTGTCATCCTGACCGGCGTATACGACGATCAAGGCCACCTGCGGGGCTTCGCCAAGGTGACGCAGGACCTCTCCGAGCGGCGTCACATCCAGGACCTGGAGAAGGCGGCGCGCAACGTGAACGAGTTCATCGCCATGCTCGCGCACGAGCTGCGCAACCCGCTGGCGCCGATCCGCACGGCAGTCGAGGTGATCGCCAAGTCGCCGGACGACCCGGTGACGCGCGAGGCGATGCGGCAAACCATCGACCGGCAAAGCGCGCAGCTTGCGCGCATCGTGGACGACATGATCGACATCGCGCGCATCACCAAGGGCAGCCTGGTGATCGACCACCAGCCCGTCGAACTCGCCGAAATAGTCCGGCGCGCGCTCGAGACCGCCGCGCCGGCGATCAACGCCGCGCGCCACGCACTGGAGGTCGACGTCCCCAGCACCGGGCTCGTGGCGCACGGCGACTGCGACCGCCTGACGCAGCTCTTGTCGAATCTTCTCAACAACGCGGCGCGCTATACGCCGCCGGGCGGCCGCATCTCGGTGCGGGCGCGGCGCGAGGACGGGCACGGCATCATCACCGTGCGCGATACCGGCCGCGGCATCGACCCGCAGGTGATGGAGCGCATCTTCGACATGTTCGTGCAGGGCCGCTCGCCGCTCGAGCGGGTCGGCGGCGGACTCGGCATCGGGCTCGCGCTCGCGCGGCGCATCGCCGAGCTGCACGGGGGAACGCTGGAGGCGAAGAGCGAGGGCGAGAACAAGGGCAGCGAATTCATCGTCCGCCTGCCGCTCTCGCCTGCGAGCCAAGTGCCGGCGCAGGCCATGGACGGCGCGCCGGTGCCGGCCGCCGTGCCGCGGCGGGTACTGGTGGTCGACGACAACGTCGACGCGGCGGCCACGCTCGAGCTGCTGCTTCGCTCGCTCGGCCACGAGACGTGCGTCGCGCACGACGGCATGAAAGCGCTCGACATCGCGCGCGAGTTCCGGCCGGAGGTCATCCTGCTCGACATCGGCATGCCCGGGCTCGACGGCTACGAAGTCGCGCGCCGGCTACGCGCGATGAACCAGGGCACGAGCTTCCGCATCATCGCCGTCACCGGCTGGGGTCAGGACGGCGACCGCTCGAAAGCGAAGGACGCCGGCTTCGACGTGCACCTCGTGAAGCCGGTCGATCTCGGCGTCCTGGCTAAGGTCCTCGACGATCGTAACGGCGCCACGTTGCACTAGCACCGGGCTGTGACCCGCGTTCTAGCGCACGGGGGAGCCTGAGCGGCGGTCCTCGCCCGAGCGGCGCTCGATCACGTGCTCGTCGCGCATGCGCGACACGATGGCCCCGAGCAGCGCGAAGCCAAGGCCGCTCGCGAACACCAGCCATTCGGCGGCAAGGTCATGGCGAATCACGCCTTCCAGCATGTTGAAGAGGCCCCAGCCGAGGAGGAAAAAGGCGGCGAAGCCGCGCCCCGAAGGCAGCGGGCCCGGTCCGCGCACCGCCGCCCATAGCAGCACGACACCCGCGATGCATAGCGCCCACAGCATGAGGTAGAACAGGCCGACGAGCGGATGCATCAGGATCGCCTCGAAGAAGGCGCCCAGTCCGAAGCCGAGCAGTAGTGCCGCCTGTTTGGCGCGCGCAGTTCGCATACCGGAATACGACTATGCCACCGCACCGGCGTTCCGTGCGCGGCCTGCGGTTTGCTTGGTTTTGCGATGCAGCTTCGTCCCGATGCCACCATAACCCCGCAGGACCTGGAGCAAGGCAAGCGGGCGCTCGTCAAGGACGCCGCCTGGGCAAACCTGGTCGGCGGCCTTTATGGAGGCGTGATCCTGGTCGGCTTTGCGCTCGAGCTTGGCGCGACGCCCTGGCACATCGGCCTGCTCGCCGCGCTGCCGTTTCTCGCGCAACTCGTCCAGCTGCCGGCCATCTCGCTCATCGAGCGCTTTCGCCAGCGCCGCAAGATCGCGGTCACGGCCATCACCGTCTCCCGGGGGCTGATCATGGCCCTTGGACTGTTTGCCCTCGTGCCCCAGCACGCGGCGGCGCTGCAGGCATTGCTGCTTGCGCAGGTGCTAATCACGATCTTCGGCTCGATCGGCGGCTGTGCCGTCAATGCCTGGCTGCACCAGCTGCTCGCGCACCAGGGCCTGGGCGAGCTCTTCTCTCGCCGCCTTTTCTGGTCCACGGTGTTCGCCTCGGCGGGCGCGCTGGTCGCCGGCGCGCTGGTACAGCATTGGCCCGGGGACGATCGCATGGATCCGTACGCGCTCTCGTTCGTCGCCGCGGGCCTCGCCGGCTTCGTCAGCAGCTATTACCTCGCGCGCGTGCCGGAGCCCGCGATGGTGCGCACCGGGCCGCCGAGCCCGCTTCTCGCCATGCTGGGTGCGCCCTTTCGCGACACCGACTTCCGGCGCGTCATCGTCTTCATGGCGGCCTGGAATTTCGCCTCGAACCTGGCGGCGCCGTTCATCACCGTGTATCTGCTCCGCCAGCTCGCTTTCGGCCTGAGCACCGCCACCACGCTCTGGATCGCAAGCCAGGTGGCAAACGCGCTCACGCTGTATCTGTGGGGCCGGCTTTCCGACCGGCTGTCGAACAAGGCGATCCTGGCCGTCGCGCTGCCCGCGTACTTCGCCTGTCTGATCGCGCTGCCGTTCACCGCCCTGCCGAGCATCCACACCCTTACGCTGCCGCTTCTTTACGTCATCCATATCGTCATGGGCGCCGCCTCGGGCGGCATCGCCCTCGCCACCGGCAACCTCGGACTCAAGCTCGCGCCGCAGGGCCGCGGCACGGCGTACCTCGGTGCGGTCGGCCTGGCCGGCGCGGCGGCCGGCGGCATCGCGGCGATCGCCGGCGGCGCGCTCGCCAACTGGTTCGAGACGCGCGAGCTCTCGGTGTTCGTGCACTTCACCACCGCGAGCAGCGCGCACGAGCTCATCGTGCTGCACTTCCGCCACTGGGAGTTCCTCTTCGGCGTGTCGTTCGTGTGCGGCGCCTATGTGCTGCACGCGCTCTCGCGCATCAGGGAAGGCGTCGAGCACAGCGAGCGCGTGGTCATCCAGGAGTTCGTCACCGAAGCCTCGCGCTCGCTCGCGCAGCTCTCGCCGATCGACGGCCTGAGAGATGTACTGCTTGTGCCGCTCGGCCGGCTGCGCGATCGCCGCTTGCGCCCGCGTTGAATCAACGTTTGCCGCGCGGCATTGAGCGCGCGAAGCGGGGATGGTCCGCTCGCCTTGACCACGTGTCGCTCGCCGCTCGGAATGAAGATCAACGTGCGCGCCACGAGCTTGTAGCGGCGGCCCTTGACAACGGCGTCACCGCGGCCCGCGACAACGTAAAGCCACTGGTCGGCGCCGCAGTGGCGATTGCGCGAATCTCCCTCTGAATCTCCGGCCGTGATGACCATCTCCGCAGCCTGCGCGCGGCGATTGCCGCGAATCACGCGGAATGCTTTTTTGAATCGCAAACGTTCGAGTTTCATTTGCGGTAAAGCATACAACCAGCGAAGCACTTCTTACTTTGCGACAAGCGCCGACCGCGCGCGCCCGATAAGTGAATGACCCGCGTGAAGCATTGGAACAGCCTTTGCTCGATTTCCGCGCAACGGAGGCTTGCCACTTTGACTCGATCCATCGCACTCATCAGCGAACACGCGTCACCCCTCGCCGTCGTGGGAGGCATCGATGCCGGCGGACAGAACATCTATGTCGCGCAGATCGCAAGCGAGCTTGGTCGTCTCGGCTACAGCGTCGACGTATTCACGCGACGCGACAGCGACCGGTTGCCTGAAGTGGTCGATTACGCGCCGAACGTGCGCGTGGTGAATGTGCCTGCCGGTCCGCCGCGCTATGTCCGCAAAGAAGAGATGCTGCCCCTGATGGACGAGTTCGGCGACTACGTCTGCGACTTCGCGCGTCGCCGTGGCGGTTACGTGCTGTCACACGCGAACTTCTTCATGTCCGGCCTCGCGTCGCTCAAGCTGAAGGAGCAGCTGGGCACGCCGTTCGTCGTCACCTTCCACGCGCTTGGCCGCGTGCGCCGGCTGCACCAGCGCGAGGCAGACCAGTTTCCGCTCGAGCGCTTGTCGATCGAGGAGGCGCTGATCCAGCGCTCCGACGGCATCATCGCCGAGTGTCCGCAGGACCGCGCCGACCTCGCGACGCTCTACGGGGCGAATGATGCGCGCATCGCGGTCATCCCGTGCGGCTTCGATCGTGGCGAGTTCTGGCCGATCACCAAGCCGTTTGCGCGGCGGGCGCTGCGCCTGCCGGCGAACGAGCCGGTCCTCCTCAATATAGGAAGGCTCGCGCCCAGGAAGGGTCTGGACAACCTGATCCGCGGTCTCGCTGTCCTCGCACGCCGCCATGGCATCAACGCGAAGTTGATCTTGGTCGGCGGCAACTCCGATCTGCCCGACCCGGCGCTGACGCCGGAGATCGCCCGCCTGCAGGCCATCGCGGCCGACGAAGGAATCGCCCGTCAGGTGGTGTTTACCGGCCGGCGCACGCGCGAGTTCCTCAAGCTTTACTACAGCGCCGCCGACATCTTCGCCACCACGCCGTGGTACGAGCCCTTCGGCATCACGCCGCTCGAGGCGATGGCGTGCGGCACGCCGGTGCTTGGCGCCGACGTCGGCGGCATCCGCTTCAGCGTGCTCGATGGCGTCACCGGCTTTCTCGTGCCGCCGAACGATCCCGAGGCGCTGGCGGAGCGCGCGGCCGACCTGCTGCGCGATCCCGAGCGCATGAAGGAGATGGGACGTAACGGCATCGCACGCGTGCATGCGCAGTTCACCTGGCCCAAGGTGACGCGCGCCGTCTGCGCCTTCTACGAGCAGGTGCTCGGCGTGCGCATGCCGCGACGCGCCGTCCTGAATCGGCGAAATATTCGTGTGGCGGCGGTGGCGGCATGAAGAAGCTCGCCCTTGTCACCGGCGGCGGCCGCGGCCTCGGGGCCGAGATCTGCCGTGAGCTCGCCGAGGCCGGCTACGAAGCGATCGGCGTCGATCTGAAGCCGCCGCGCGGAGGCCTGCAGCTCGACATCACGCGCGAGGACGACGTGGTGAAGGCCTTCTCGCGCCTCGAGCGGCTCGACGTGCTGGTCAACAACGCCGGCGTCGACTACACGCTGCCGATCGAGGAGCTCTCGCTCAACCAGTGGGACCACGTCATGGCGGTCAACCTGCGCGCGCCGTTCGTGCTCGCGAAGCACGCCGCGCGGCTGATGCAGCGCCAGGGGGGCGGACACATTATCAATATCGCCTCCACCGCCGCGAAGCGCACCTGGCCGAACGCGAGCGCCTATCACGCGAGCAAATGGGGCCTGCTCGGCCTGTCGCACGCGCTGCATGCCGAGCTCCGCCCGCAGAAGATCAAGGTGAGCGCAGTGATCGCGGGTGGCATGCGCACGCCTTTCCTGCTCGAGCGCTTCCCGGACATCGACCCCGGTGTGCTGCAGGACCCGGCGAACGTGGCGAAGACAGTGCGCTTCCTGCTTACGCTGCCGGACGAAACCGTCATCCCTGAAGTCATGGTCATTCCGATGCGCGAGGGCAGCTGGCCCTGATCCATCCCATGCGAGCCGTCTTTGTAGACAAGGATGGAACCCTGGTCGAGAACGTGCCGTACAACGTCGATCCGGCGAGAATTGCGCTCACGCCGGGCGCCGCCGACGGCATCGCTGCCCTCGCGCGCCATGGCTACCGCGTCCTCGTCGTGTCGAACCAGCCGGGCGTCGGCCTCGGCAAATTTCCGCTGCACGCGCTCGACCAGGTCAAGGCGCGCCTGGAGGAAATGGTGGCGCTCGACGGCTTTTACTTCTGCCCCCATGCGCCCGGCGCGGGCTGCGATTGCCGCAAACCGTCGCCCGGTCTGCTCGAGCGCGCGGCCCGCGAGCACAGCGTGTCGCTCCGTGACTCATGGCTGATCGGCGACATCCTGGACGACATCGAGGCGGGGCGCCGCGCGGGCTGCCGCACCGTGCTGCTCGACAAAGGCAACGAGACCGAATGGCACCTGACACCGGAGCGCGTGCCGCACTATGTCGCGCGAGACCTCGGCGAGGCCGCCGCGCTGATTCTCGGCCAATGAGTTCGCCAATGAGTTCGGCAATGAGCGGGTGGCAAGACGTGAGCCGACTGCTGTGCGTGCGCCTCGACAGCCTCGGCGATGTGCTCATGAGCACGCCGGCAATACGGGCGTTTCGCCAGTCGCTCGGCTGCCGCATCACTCTCCTCACGTCCGCCGCGGGCGCGGCAGTGGCGCCGTTCGTTCCGGAGATCGACGAGGTGATCACCTTCGACGCCCCCTGGATGAAAGCGACCACCGGCGCCCCGACGCGCGATGCGGAAATGATCGCGACGCTCGCCGCCCGCGCCTTTGATGCGGCGGCGATCTTTACCGTCTACAGCCAGAATCCGCTGCCGGCCGCTTATATGTGCCACCTCGCCGGCATCCCGCGGCGGCTTGCGCACTGCCACGAGAACCCCTACCAGCTGCTCAGCCACTGGGTCCCGGATCCCGAGCCGAGCGCTTTCGTGCGGCACGAGGTGCGCCGGCAGCTCGATCTCGCCGCGGCGGTCGGCTGCGCGACGAGCGACGAGCATCTCTCCTTCCGCGTACCGGCAGCGGCGAAGCGTCGCGTCGCGCGCCTCGCGCGCTCCTGGCTGCGTCCGCTCGTCGTCGTGCATCCGGGCGCGAGCGCCGCCTCGCGTCGCTACCCGGCGGAACAGTACGCGCGCGCCGTCGACCTGCTGGTTGCCCAAACCGGCTGCGAAGCCGTCTTTACCGGCGACGCCGCCGAGGCCGAGCTCGTCCAGACCGTGCGCCAGTCCATGCGACAGGCGAGCCGCGTGCTCGTCGGCGAGCTCGGGCTGGGCGAGCTCGGCGCCCTCATCGCTGAAGCCGACCTGCTGGTGTCGAACAACACCGGCCCGGCGCACATCGCCGCGGCGCTCGGCACGCCGGTGGTCGACCTGTACGCGCTCACCAATCCACAGCACACGCCCTGGCAGGTGCGCTCGCGTGTGCTCAACCACGACGTGCCGTGCCGCAACTGCTACAAGAGCATCTGTCCGGCCGGCCACCACGACTGCCTGCGCAAGGTCGCGCCCGAGCGCGTCGCCGCGGCGGCGCTCGAGCTCTTGCAGGAGTCGCGCGAATTACCGGAGCTCGCCGCATGATCACGCTGGGTATCAACGCCGCCTTCCACGATTCGTCCGCGTGCCTGGTGCGCGACGGCGCCGTCATCGCGGCCGCCGAAGAGGAGCGCTTCACGCGCATCAAGCATGGCAAGCGGCCGCTGCCGTTCACCGTATGGGAGCTGCCTTACCATGCGATCGACTACTGCCTCGAGGCCGCCGGGGCGGAGCTCGCCGACGTCGATCATGTCGCTTACGCGTACGATCCGGCGCCGCTCCTAAAGAATCACGCGTTCCCGCTCACGCTGCCGCTCGAGCCGGCGAGCTTCACCACCAAGCAGCACTGGACCTCGCCGTGGGAACCGCTCGCGCTCGCCTATGTCGTCAACGCCGAGCGCCAGCTCCTCGACGGCGCGCCGCACCACATCCGCAAGCGCTTTGCCGGCGCCAAGAGCAGCAAGCACTGGCAATGGCACTTCGTCGAGCACCACCTTGCGCACGAGGCGAGCGCTTTCCTCGCCGCGCCTTTCGGCGAAAGCGCGGTGATGACCCTCGACGGGCGCGGCGAGCTGGCCACCACCAGCTATGGACACTTCGCCGGCGATCGCTACCAGCGCATCGCACAGGTGCAGATGCCGCACTCGCTGGGCCTGCTGTACGAGCAGGTGACCGATTACCTCGGCTTCCTGCACTCGTCGGACGAGTACAAGGTGATGGCGCTCGCCTCCTACGGCGAGCCGCGCTACGCGAGCCAATTCCGGCGGCTGATCAGCATCTCGGATGGCCGCTACACCGTCGAGCGTCCCAACCTGGTCGAGCTCTTCGGTCCGTCGCGCCAACGCGGCGGCGAGCTCGAGCGCAAGCACTTCGACATCGCGCGTTCGCTGCAGCTCGTGCTCGAGGAATCGGCGGTCGCGCTGGCCGAATGGCTGCATCGCGAGACCGGTGCCGAGAACCTGGCGATGGCGGGCGGCGTGGCGCTGAACTGCGTCATGAACGCCCGCATCCGCGACGCCGGTCACTTCAAGCGCGTCTGGGTGCAGCCGGCCGCCGGCGATGCCGGCACCGCGCTCGGCGCCGGACTCTGGACCGACTGGGAAGCGCGCGGCCGCGTGCGCGGCTGGCACATGGACCACGCCTACTTCGGCCCCGAGTACAGCGACGACGAGATCGAGGCGTTCCTCGAGCGCGGCAAGCTCCGCTACCGGCGCGTGCGCGACGTCGCCGGCGCGGCGGCCGACATCCTGGCGCACGACAAGATCGTCGGCTGGTTCCAGGGCCGCATGGAGTTCGGCCCGCGCGCGCTCGGTGCGCGCTCGATCCTCGCCTCGCCGCTCAACGCCGACATGCAGGCTCGCTTGAACGAGATCAAGGACCGCGAGGATTTCCGGCCCGTGGCGCCGGTGGTGCTGGAAGAGGAAGCGGGCCGCTGGTTCGTCGGCGCCAATGTCTCACCGTTCATGCTGTTCGTGCACCAGGTGGCGCCGGACAAGGCTGCGCGCATCCCGGCCGTGCGCCACGTCGACGGCACCGCGCGCATCCAGACGATCAACCGGCGCCAGAACGAGCGCTACTACGACCTCTTGAAAGCCTTTCAGGCACGCACCGGCGTGCCGGTGCTGGTCAACACCTCATTCAACACGCGCAGCGAACCGGTCGTGTGCACGCCGCGCGACGCGGTCGAGTGCTTCTGGACGAGCCCGATCGACGCGCTTGTCATCGGCTCTTTCGTAATAGAGAAATGAGAATTGCCGTCTTCCGCGCGCTGCAGCTCGGCGATCTGCTGTGCGCCGTGCCGGCGCTGCGCGCGCTGAGGCATGGCTATCCGGAAGCGCACATCACACTGATCGGACTGCCTTGGGCGCGCGAGCTCGCCGGACGGCTGCGCGCGTACGTCGACCATTTCATCGAGTTTCCCGGCTTTCCCGGAATGCCGGAGCGCGCGCCGGACATAGCCGCCATCCCGGAGTTCTTCCGCGTCACGCGAACGCGCGACTTCGATCTCGCCATCCAGCTCCATGGCAGCGGTGAGCTGACCAACCCGATCACCGCTCTCATGGGGGCGCGCTCGATCGCGGGCCATTACCGACCGGGCCAATGGCGCCCGGATGGCGAGCGCTGCTACGAATGGCGCGATGGCGAGCACGAGGTGCTGCGCTGGGTCGGGCTCATGCAGCGCCTCGGGCTCGAGGCGCGCGGCACGCAGCTCGAGTTCCCGCTGCGCGACGCCGACTGGCAGCAATGGCGCAGCCTGCGACTGCACCACTACGCGCTGCTCCATCCGGGCTCGCAGCTCGCCTCGCGTCGCTGGCTCTCGGAGCGCTTCGCTGAAGTGGGCGACGCCCTCGCCGCCGAGGGCCTGCGCATCGTGCTCACCGGCACGGCCGGCGAAGCGGCGCTCACCGCGCGGGTGCAAAGCGCCATGCGCGAGCCCGCGCTCGACCTTGCCGGCCGCACGACGCTCGGCACGCTCGGCGCGCTCGTGGCCCGCGCGCGCCTCGTCGTCTGCAACGACACCGGCATCTCGCACATCGCGGCGGCCACGCACACGCCGAGCGTGGTGATCGCCTGCGGCTCCGATCCACGCCGCTGGGCGCCGCTCAACCGTGAGCTGCACCGCGTGCTCGCCGCGAGCGTGCCGTGCCGACCGTGTGCGCACCGCGCCTGCCCAATCGGCCATCCATGCGCGCTCGAGGTCTCGGCGCGCCAGGTGATCGCCGAAACCAGCAAAGCGTTGCTATGCGCCGCCTGAAAATACTGACCTGGCACACGCACGGCGCCTATCTGCTGTATCTCACGCAAGCGCCGCACGACTTCTATGTGCTTTCCAAGCCCGGTCGCCCGGCGGGCTACGGGGGGCGCAGCGGCGCACGCCGAAGATCTACGTCGAGCACGACCCGCCGCGCCAGAACCCGACGGAGGAGCCGCA
>JAEKLK010000362.1 GCA_019509895.1 Betaproteobacteria bacterium
CCGGTCCCGGGCTCAGAGCCTGTTTTACCATGGCATGCTAGATTCGACGGAGGAGAACGACAGAGGCTGAAGATGTGGACGGCGGAAGATCGTGAGCGATACAAGGAAGATGGGCGACGTTACCCGAGCGACCTCACCGATGCGGAATGGGAGCTGGTTCGGTCCTTGTTCGAGCGCTACGCGACGTTGACCAAGGACCTCCGCGTGATGGTCGAGGGATGCCTCTACCTCGCGGGGGAGGGCTGTCGCTGGCGATCCCTGCCCAAGGACTTCGGCCCGTGGCAGACCGTGCGCGGCTACTGGGACCGCTTCCACCGTGACGGGGTATGGGCCGACGCGGCGGCCGTGCTGACGCCCGCGGCCCGCGCCCGCCTCGGCAAGAGCCCGGCGCCGTCGACCGGGATCGTCGACTCGCAGAGCGTCGCCTCGGGGCCGCAGAGGGGCGAGCGCGGCGTCGACGGCCACAAGAAGGTCAGGGGCATCAAGCGCCACGTCCTGACCTGCTCGTTCGGCCTCGTCCTCGCGGTCTTCGTCTCGGCCGCGAACCTGCACGACACGCACGGCCTGGAGCCCCTGCTCGAGCGGGCGGCCGAGGCCGGGTGGGACCTGCGGCGGATCAAGGTCGACGCGATCTACGCCGGGCCGACGGTCCGGGCGGCGGCCGAGCGGCACGCCGTCGAGGTCCAGGTCTCGCTCCGCGACCCCGCCGCCCGGGGCTTCGCGCCCTTGCCGGTCCGGTGGCGGATCGAGGCCACGTTCGGCACGCTCACGAACCGCTACCGCCGCCTGACCAGGAACCTCGAGCAGAGCCCGGAGGCCGCAGAAAACGTCGTCGAGGTGGCCAATCTCAGGCGCATCTTACGCGTCCTGACACGGTCAGCTTAAGACGAGCCGTGGTGAAACAGGGTCTTAACAACCGCCTTGGCGTCGAAGACGGCAGGCCGGGACGGAATCAGGATGAAATCCGCGTGCTCCGCTGCCTCGAAGGCGATGTCCTTGGCGAAGGGCGGAGTGTCGATAATGGCAAGATCGCAGCCGCTCTCACGGGCGGCGGCCAGCATGTGCTCAAGGCGCGCCGGCTGGACAGAGGCGACGGCAGGCGAGGGGGCCTCGCGCGTGTCGTACCAGAACGTGGCGGAGGCTTGTGGGTCTAGGTCGAATACTGCCGCCTGCCGGCCATGCTCGCCGGCAGCGACCGCCAGCGCCGTCGCCAGCGTGGTCTTGCCGACACCGCCCTTTTGCGAGATGACGGCGACAGTTTTCATGGCTTTTGAATTCCATAAGTCCATAGCTGTCGCATTCCTTAACTGTCGCATTCCTTAAAGCCATGGCAGCCAGCGTCAGTGCTCGCCGGTATGCGTTCGGGTCGGCT
>JAEKLK010000089.1 GCA_019509895.1 Betaproteobacteria bacterium
CCAGGGGAAGCTCGCGGTCGGCTTTGCCGCGCTGCAGGCGGCACGTGCCGAACCGGCGCCGGCGCCCACGCTTGCGCTGCCCGAGGTCGACGCGGCCTTCGCCACGGTCAGGCAAGTGAAGGGCAAAGGCGCCGCCGAGCAGCGCTCGAGCTTGCTCCGCCAGCTGTTCGCGCGTGCCACTGCCGAGGAGCAGGACTTCCTGGTGCGGCTCATCGTCGGCGAGCTGCGGCAGGGCGCGCTGGAAGGAATCATGGTGGAAGCGGTCGGCGCCGCGGCGAGCCTGCCGGCGGCCGATGTGCGCCGTGCGGTCGCCTTCGTCGGCGCCATCGCCCCGGTTGCCGTGGCGGCATTGAGCGGCGGCGCGAGCGCGCTCGGCGAGTTCAGCGTGCGTCTCATGCAGCCGGTGCTGCCGATGCTCGCGCAGCCCGCCCAGGACATGGCCGCGGCGCTGGGCGCGCTCGGCACGGCGCTCGTCGAATGGAAGCTCGATGGCGCGCGCGTGCAGGTCCACAAACGCGGCGAAGAGGTGCGCGTCTATACCCGCAACCTGAACGACGTCACATCGCGGGTACCGGAGATCGTCGCGACGGTGCGCGGCGTGCCGGCGCGTGAGCTGATTCTCGACGGCGAAGCGATCGCGCTGCGCGCCGACCGCCGGCCGCATCCATTCCAGGTGACCATGAGCCGCTTCGGCAGCCAGCAGGACGCCGCGGCGCGCCAGCGTGAGCTGCCGCTGTCAGCGTTCTTCTTCGACTGCCTGCTGCTCGAGGGCGGTGTACTGTTCGACCATCCGACGCGCGAGCGCCGCGAGGCGCTGGAGCGCGCACTGCCAAGGGATCTGGTAACGCCCGCGCTCGTTACCGCGGAGCTCGCCGAGGCGCAACGGTTCTACGAAAGCGCGCTCGCGGCCGGCCACGAAGGCGTGATGGCGAAAGCGCTCGATGCGCCTTACGAGGCGGGGCGGCGCGGCGCGGGCTGGCTCAAGGTGAAGCGTGCGCGCACGCTCGATCTCGTGGTGCTCGCGGCGGAATGGGGGCACGGCCGCCGGCGCGGCTGGCTGTCCAACCTTCACTTGGGGGCGTTCGATCCAGCGAGCGGCGGCTTCGTCATGCTCGGCAAGACCTTCAAGGGATTGACCGATGCAACGCTCGCGTGGCAGACCGAGGAATTCCTGAAGCGCGCGAGCGCTCGCGACGAATGGGTCGTGCAGGTGCGGCCCGAGCTGGTGGTGGAGATCGCGTTCAACGATCTGCAGGAGAGCTCCCAGTATCCGGGCGGGCTGGCACTGCGCTTCGCGCGAGTCAAAGGCTACCGCCCGGACAAGCGCCCCGAAGAGGCCGATACCATCGACACGGTGCGGCGCATCTATGAAGAGAGCCTCGCTTGAGGACGCTTCCTGCATGGCTGGCATTCATCGAGCGGCAGCACCCGAAGAGCATCGCGCTCGGCCTGGAGCGCGTCGCCGAGGTTTGGCGGCGCATGAAGCTCGCGCTCGAATGCCCGGTGATCACGGTCGGCGGCACCAATGGCAAAGGCTCGGTTTGCGCGATGCTCGAGGCGATGCTGCGCGCCGGCGGCTATCGCACCGGCCTCTATACCTCGCCGCACCTCGAGCGCTACAACGAGCGGGTTCGCATCGCGGGCGTAGAGGCAAGCGATGACGCGCTGTGCGCGTCCTTTCAGGCGGTCGAGGCCGCGCGTGGCGATGTGGCGCTCACCTATTTCGAGTACGGCACGCTCGGTGCGCTCTGGCTGCTTGCGCGCGAGCGGATCGAGGCCGCGGTGCTCGAGGTCGGGCTTGGCGGGCGGCTCGATGCCGTGAACCTCATCGACGCGGATTGCGCCGTGCTGACGAGCATCGGCATCGACCACGTCGACTATCTCGGCCCGGATCGCGAGTCGATCGGTCGCGAGAAGGCCGGCATCTTCCGCGCCGGGCGACCCGCGGTGATCGCCGAGCCGGCGCCGCCGCGCACGGTGCTCGCGGCGCCGGGCGTCCACTATCTAATCCGACGGGATTTCGGCTATGTCGATGAGCGCTCGCAGTGGAGCTACTGGGGTCCGGCTGGCAAGCGCTCGGGACTTGCCCATCCGGCGCTGCGCGGCGCGATGCAGCTGCGCAACGCCGCCGCGGCGATGTGCGCGCTGGATTGCCTGCGCGAGCGCCTGCCGCTCGGCATGCAGGACGTGCGCCGCGGCCTCGCGGAGGTGGCGCTGCCGGCGCGCTTCCAGGTGCTCCCGGGCCGGCCACAGGTCATTCTCGACGTCGCGCACAACCCGCAAGCGGCGGCGGTGCTCGCCGACAATCTGGCAGCGTCGGGCTATGCGCCCGAGACCATCGCGGTGTGCGGGATGCTGCGCGACAAGGACGTCGCCGGCGTGCTCGCTGCAGTCGCGCCGCGCGTCACGCGCTGGCATCTCGCATCGCTCGGCGGCGCGCGTGGCGCCGCCGCCGAGGAGCTGGCGCGCCATGTGAATGGTGAGCACGAGTGCTTCGAGACGCCCGGCGCGGCGTTCGCCGCAGCGCTGAAGCGGGCGCACGACGATGATAAGATCGTCGTGTTCGGTTCGTTTCTCACCGTCGGCGAAGTGCTCGAATGGCTGAAGAACAAAAAGACGTCGAAACGCTGAAGCGCAGGGGACGCCGAAGGCTAATCGGAGCGGTGGCACTCGTGCTCCTTGCCGTGCTCGTGTTGCCGATGGTGTTCGATCCGGAACCGAAGAGCACGCTGCCGCCCATGAGCGTGCGCATCCCTCCGGAAAACGAAACGCCGTTCTCGCCCAAGCCGGCGCCGAGGCCGCTGGCCAAGGCAGAGAGCCTGACGCCCGCCGAAAACGAGTACGTAGTGCAGGTCGGTGCGTTCCTGCATCCCGACAGCGTGCTCGCCAAGCTGGCCGGCGCAAAAGTCCCCTATTACACGGAACCGCTCCAGGGCAATCTCACCCGCGTGCGCGCCGGTCCGTTCGCCAGCCGCGAGGCCGCCGATCAAGCGGTGGCAAAGCTGAAGGAGCTCGGCCTCAAGCCCGGCGCCGTGACTGCGAAATCCGGATGACCTGGATCGATTACACCGTCATCGTCGTCCTTATCGTGTCGATCGCGTGGGGTGCGTGGCGCGGCCTGGTGCACGAGATGCTCTCGCTCATCGGCTGGATCCTGGCGTTCGCCGCCGGCAATCTGTTTGCCGCGCCGCTGGCGGAAATGCTGCCCAGTAGCATGAGCCCGGGGGTCCGGGTCGTGGTCGCCTATGTTTCAATCTTCGTCGGCACCCTGGTCGTGGCGGCGCTCCTCTCGGCGCTCGTCACGCGCTTCATCAAGGTATCGGTGCTGCACAGCCTGAATCGCTCGCTCGGCGCACTGTTCGGACTGTTGCGTGGCCTGCTGATCGTCGTGGTGCTCGCCATGGTCGCCGGACTCTCCCCTCTGCCGCGCAAGCCCGACTGGACCAACTCCGCCACGGGCTATTCGCTCGCGCAGACCGTGGTGCAGCTCAGGCCGTGGCTGCCTCCGGCGTTGGCGCAGCGCCTGCGATATCATTGATCCTTAACCACACCGGGGAATAGCCTCATCCCATGTGCGGGATTCTCGGGATCGTCGCGCAGTCCCCCGTCAACCAGCTGCTCTACGACGGGTTGCTCTTGCTGCAGCACCGTGGCCAGGACGCGGCCGGCATCGTCACGGCTGAGCACAACACCTTCCACATGTACAAGGCGCCCGGCATGGTGCGCGACGTGTTCCGCACGCGCAACATGCGCGACCTCGCGGGCAACATCGGCATTGCCCACTGCCGCTATCCCACGGCCGGCTCGGCCTTCAAGGCGGCCGAAGCGCAGCCGTTCTACGTCAATTCGCCCTTCGGCATCGTTCTCGGGCACAACGGCAACCTTACGAACTCGGCGCAGCTGAGGGAGGAGATGTTCCGCACCGACCTGCGGCACATCAACACCGGCTCGGATTCGGAAGTGCTGGTCAACGTGCTCGCGCATGAGCTGGAGCGCGCATCGGTGAAGCTGCGTCTCGACCCGCAGACCATCTTCGCCGCGGTGGCCCAGGTGCACCGGCGCCTGA
>JAEKLK010000090.1 GCA_019509895.1 Betaproteobacteria bacterium
AGCGCCAAGCTCGGCGCTTCACGCATGTCGTCGGTATTCGCCTTGAAGGCGAGGCCCCAGATGGCGACGCACTTGCCGCGCACGCTGCCGTCGAAGCGCGCGCGGATCTTTTCGGCGAGCACATGCTTTTGCGCCTCGTTCACCTCCTCGACCGCGGTCACCACGCGCAAGGGCCGTCCCGCCTCGCTCGCGGTGCGCTGCAGCGCCTTGACGTCCTTCGGGAAGCACGAGCCGCCGAAGCCGACGCCGGGATAGAGGAACTGGTAGCCGATGCGCGGATCGGAGCCGATGCCGCGGCGGACTTCCTCGATGTCGGCGCCGATCGCCTCGGCCAGGTTGGCGATCTCGTTCATGAAGGAGATGCGCGTGGCGAGCATGGCATTCGCGGCGTACTTGGTGAGCTCGGCCGAGCGCACGCTCATGACGATGATGCGCTCGCGGTTGCGCTGGAACGGCGTGTACAGTTGACGCAGCAAGGCGATGGCGCGCGGATCGTCGGCGCCGACGACGATGCGGTCGGGCCGCATGAAATCCTCGACCGCGGCGCCTTCCTTCAGGAACTCGGGATTCGAGACCACGGTGAAGTCGTTGCCGAGATGGCGCTTCTTCTGCTCCTCGATGATCGCGTGCTTTACCTTGTCGGCGGTGCCCACAGGCACCGTCGATTTCGTCACCACGACCTTGTAGCCGTCCATGTAGCGGCCGATGGTGCGCGCCGCGGCGATCACGTGCTTCAGGTCGGCGGAGCCGTCTTCCCCGGGCGGCGTGCCTACCGCGATCAGCTGCAGCTCAGCGTGCGCGACGCTCGCCGGCACATCGGTCGAGAAGCGCAGGCGTCCGGCCGCTTCGTTGCGCCTGACGATCGGCTCGAGGCCCGGCTCGAAAATCGGGATCTCGCCCGCGTTCAGGCGCGCGATCTTGCGCTCGTCGAGATCGAGGCAGAAGACGTTGTTGCCCGCATCGGCGAGGCAGGCGCCGGTGACGAGGCCGACGTACCCGGTTCCAATGACGGTGACGTTCATGGCGTGAGTTCAAACTCCTCAGTACGGCGCGGCGGATAGGTTTCCCAGCCGCCGCAGCCCGGGCAGCGCCAGTAGAACTGGCGCGCCTTGAAGCCGCAGGTTTCGCAGCGATAGCGCGCGAGGCGCCGAACATGGCCGTGCACGAGATTGCGCACGAGCTCCAGGTCTCTGCGCTTGTCCGGGGAGCTCGCCGCGATCACCTGCGCCTCGAGCCAGCGGTCCAGGCCGAGCAGGGTGGGATTGCGGCGCAACTCGTCGCGCATCAGCTTGTAGGCCTCCTCGTGGCCTTTCGCTTCGAGCGTCTGCTGGAAGACGATATCGAGCAGGTCGAGCGACGGATAGCGCTCGAGGTAGCCGGCGAGCAGCCGCAAGCCCTCCTCGGCGTGGCCGCCTTCGCTGTGCGCTTCATAAAGACGCTGCGCGGCGAGCGCGAGATAGGCCGGGTTCTGAGATTCGATGCGTTTCCAGTGCTCGATGGCGCGCTCGCGGCTGCCGCCGAGCCGCTCGAGGTCGCCGAAGAGCAGGCTCGCGCGCACGCACTTGCGGTTCGCCTCGAGCGCCGCGTCGAGATGGCGTCGGGCGCCGTCCGGACGCGAGCTGGTCATTTCGGAGCCCGCGAGCTCGCAGTGGTACTGCGCCTGCACGCGCGCATCGGTGCCGATCTCGCGCGCGAGGGCGATGGCGCGCGCCCAGTCCTTCTCCTGCTCGTAGATCTCGAGCAGATGCGCGCGCGCCGTCCCTGCCTGCGAGCTCTTCTCCAGCTTGCTGAACACCTCCTCGGCGCGGTCGAGGATGCCGGCTTTCAGGTAGTCCTGGCCGAGCTCGACGAGCGCGATCACCTTCTGGTCCTCCGGCAGGTGGGCGCGCTCAAGCAGGTTCTGGTGCATGCGGATCGCGCGGTCGTACTCGCCGCGTCGGCGAAACAGGCTGCCGAGCGCGAAATGCAGCTCGACCTGGCGGATATCGATGCGCGCGGCGATCCAGCCCAGTCCGAAGAACAGAGGGAAGCCGAGCAGCCACCAGTATTCGAACTCGGGCAATCAGAGCTCCGGCACCGGCGGCGGCGCCTCGGGCGTTGCGGCGCCCGGGAGGCGCTTCCTGAGCGCGCCGATCTCGCGGCGCTGACGCAGGAGCGTGCCGGTGAGCGCGGCGATGCCGAACAGCGCGCCGATGGCGAAGAACGCGAACAGCAGCACCACCAGCGGCGCCTGCAGCGCGAGGTCGAAGTAGAAGCGCAGCGTGACCGGCTCGACGTTCTTCGCCGCGAACGCGATCAGCAGCACGAAAACAATCAGGCGGATCGCCCAGGTGACGACACGCACCCGCGACCTTTACCTGACCGTCTGCGAAGCGCGCTCCTCGGGAGCCGCCTGCCGGTCCGGCGTCGCGCCATCGACCCGCTCGCGCAGCTCCTTGCCGGCCTTGAAGTGCGGCACGTACTTCTCCGGCACGTGCACCTTCTCGCCCGACTTCGGATTCCTGCCGGTGCGCGGCGGCCGGTAATTCAGGCCGAAGCTGCCGAAGCCGCGGATCTCGATGCGATGGCCGCTGAGCAGGCTCTGCGTCATCGCATCGAGAATCATCTTCACGGCGTACTCGGCGTCCTTCGCCACGAGCTGCGGATAGCGCTGCGCGAGCCGCGCGATCAGTTCCGACTTGGTCATGCGACCGTTCCCCCCTGTGCGGTTCGGTCCCCGCTATTGCTGCGGGTTGTTGCCCTTGTCGAGCTTCGCGCGCAGCAGCGCCCCGAGGTTCGTGGCGCCGGCGCTCGCGGCTGCTTGCTCGCTCTTCAGGTGCTTCATCGCGTCGCCCTCCTCGGAGAGATCCTTCGCCTTCACCGACAGGTTGATCGAGCGGTTCTTGCGGTCGACGTTGATGATCATCGCCTGGACCGTGTCGCCCTCCTTCAGGTGCTTGGCGAGATCGTCGATGCGGTCACGCGAGAACTCCGAGGCGCGCAGATAGCCTTCGACGCCGCCGATGTCGATCACCGCGCCCTTCGCGTCGACCGACTTCACTGTGCCCGAGACGAGGCTGTTCTTCTCGTGGCTGGCGATGAAGTTGGTGAACGGGTCGCCTTCGAGCTGCTTGACGCCGAGCGAGATGCGCTCGCGCTCGACATCGATGGAGAGCACCACCGCCTCGAGCTCCTCGGCTTTCTTGAACTTCTTCACCGCCTCCTCGCCGGCCTCGTTCCAGGCGAGGTCCGAGAGGTGCACCAGGCCATCGATGCCGCCGGGCAGCCCGACGAACACGCCGAAGTCGGTGATCGACTTGATCTGTCCCTTCACGCGGTCACCCTTCTTGTACTCGCGCGCAAAGTCTTCCCACGGGTTGGGCATGCACTGCTTCATGCCGAGGGAGATGCGGCGGCGCTCCTCGTCGATCTCGAGGATCATCACCTCGACCTCGTCGCCCACCTGCACGACCTTGGACGGATGGACATTCTTGTTCGTCCAGTCCATCTCCGAGACGTGCACCAGGCCCTCGATGCCGCTCTCCACCTCGACGAACGCGCCGTAGTCGGTGAGGTTGGTGACCTTGCCGAAGAGGCGCGTGCCGGCCGGGTAGCGTCGCGCGATGCCGACCCAGGGGTCTTCCCCGAGCTGCTTTAGACCGAGCGAGACGCGGTTCTTCTCGGCGTCGAACTTGAGCACCTTGGCGGTGACCTCGTCGCCGACGTTGAGTACCTCCGACGGATGCTTGACCCGCCGCCAGGCGAGGTCGGTGATGTGCAGCAGGCCGTCGATGCCGCCGAGATCGACGAACGCGCCGTAGTCGGTGATGTTCTTGACGATGCCCTTGACCGTCGCGCCTTCCTGGAGCGACGCGAGCAGCGCCTCGCGCTCGGCACCGGCCGTCTCCTCGAGCACCGCGCGGCGCGAGACGACCACGTTGTTCCTCTTGCGGTCGAGCTTGATGACCTTGAAGTCCATCTGCTTGCCTTCGTACGGCGTCGTATCCTTCACCGGACGCAGGTCGACGAGCGAGCCGGGAAGGAAGGCACGGATGCCCTTGGTCATGACGGTGAGGCCGCCCTTCACCTTGCCGGTGATGACGCCCTGCACCTTCTCGCCGTTCTCGAGCGACTTCTCGAGCTCCAGCCAGGCGGCCATGCGCTTCGCCTTGTCGCGCGACAGGCGCGTTGCGCCGAAGCCGTCTTCCAGTGCCTCGATCGAGACTGAAACGAAATCGCCGATCTTCACTTCCACCTGACCGGCGTCGTTCTTGAATTCTTCGGCCGGAATGATGCTTTCCGACTTGAGCCCCGCATTCACGACGACCCAGTTATCGTCCACGCTCAGCACTTCGGCGGTGATGACCTCGCCGATGCGCATTTCCTTGCGGTTGAGGCTCTCCTCGAAGAGCGCGGCGAACGATTCGCCGCCGGCGGAGGCCTGGGCGGGTTGCTTGGACTTCTGGATTGCAGCGGGGGAGATGCTTGCCATTAAGAAAAACCTTTTGGAACCGCGGGCTAGCGCCGGCGGGCTAGTTGTTGATCATCAGGCGCGCTACGCGCGCCCACCAGTCCTTCCTCGCCACCAGCCGACGATGCTCTCGACCACCTCGTCGATCGAAAGTGCTGTCGAATCGAGCACTTGCGAATCGGGCGCGGGAGCGAGGGGTGCGACCGCCCGCTGGGCGTCGCGCTGGTCGCGCTCCCGCAGATCGCGGGAAAGGGCGCGAAGATTAGCATCGATTCCTTTTTCTATCAACTGCTTATAGCGCCGTTCGGCCCTGACTTCGGGGGTCGCTGTCAAGAACACCTTGAGCTCGGCGTCCGGGAAGACGACCGTGCCCATGTCGCGGCCGTCGGCCACGAGCCCGGGGGGCCGCCTGAACGCCCGCTGGCGGGCGAGCAGCGCCTGACGCAGCCCCGGTAGCCGCGCCACCTCCGAGGCGCGGTTGCCGACCAGCTCGCTTCGCACCTTCTCGGTCACTGACTCGTCGTCGAGTAGCACCTCGCCGTCGTCGAAAGCGAGGTCTATCTCGCCGGCGAGCCGGGCGAGGCGCGTCTCGTCCAGCGTGTCTTCCCGCAGCGAGAGGAGCGCTATCAGCCGATAGAGGGCGCCGCTCTCAAGGTAATGGAAGCCCACCTTCCTCGCCACGCGGCTGGCAATCGTGCCCTTGCCGGAGGCCGACGGACCGTCGATGGCGATGACCGGCGCGCTCATTGGACGATGGCCGCGAGCTCGCGGAAGTAGTCGGGAAAGGTCTTTGCGACGCACCCGGCATCCTCGATCCGCACCGGCACGCCGCCCACGGCAACCAGCGAAAAGCTCATCGCCATGCGGTGGTCATCGTACGTGGCAATCGTTGCATTGGCCGCGAGGCGGCGCGGCGGCGTAATCGCCAGGTAGTCCGCACCCTCCTCTACGGTCGCGCCGAGCTTGCGCAGCTCGGCCGCCATCGCGGCGATCCGATCCGTTTCCTTCACGCGCCAGCTGCCGATATTGCGCAGCCGGCTCTGCCCGGCGGCGAACAGCGCGAGGACCGCAGCGGTCATCGCAGCGTCGGGCACATGGTTCAGGTCGAGGTCGATCGGCCGCAGCGGGCGAGTGCCCTGGCATTCGATCCACCCCTCGCCCAGGCGCACGGTGGCGCCCATCGCCTCCAGCACCTCGGCGAAGCGCACATCGCCCTGGATGCTGTCGCGCCCGACCCCCTCGACCCGCACCGGCCCTCCGGCGAGCGCCCCGGCGGCGAGGAAATACGAAGCCGAGGAGGCGTCGCCTTCGACATAGATGGCGCCCGGCGATCGATAGCGCACGCCGGGCACGTGCAAGCGGCTCCAGCCGTAGCGCTCCACTTCGGCGCCGAAACGGCGCATGACGTTGACGGTGATCTCGACATACGGCTTGGAAATGAGCTCCCCCTGTACCTCGATCACCGCATCCTGGCCTCGCCCTTGACCGGCACCGGGCCAGCAAGCCGCACGCGCCCCTCGTGGATGGCCAGCGGCGGATAGCCCTCCCGCCCCGTGTAGTCGATGCGCGCGCCGATCGCGCGCAGCGCGTCCACCAGGTCACCGATCGGGCGCTCGTGCATGCGCGCCACGCCGGACACGGCGTACTCGCCACCGCAGAGCGCAAGCGCCGCGGTGAGCGGCCGCAGCGCCGTGCCCGCGTTGCCGAGGAAGAGATCCGCGCGCTTGACCGGAAACGGCCCGCCGGCGCCGCCGATGCTGATCGCGTCGCTGCGCGCGCGCAGCGCAATGCCGAGGCGCGCAAGCGCGTCGCGCATCACGCGTGTGTCGTCCGCGTCGAGCAGGCCGCGCACCTCGGTCTCGCCTTGCGCAAGCGCCGCGAGCAGCAGCACACGGTTGCAGATGCTCTTCGACCCAGGCAGCCGTACGCTGCCGCGCGCGCGGCGCGCGGGCTTCAGCTCGAGGACTTCTGCCATTGGTTGCGCGCTTCGCGCGCCTCGGCGAACACGCGCTCGAGCGCGGCACCGTCGCCCGCCGCCACCAGGCGCTCGAGCTCGCCGACTTTCGCCTGGTAGCGCGCGAGCTCGCCGAGCAGGCGCTCGCGGTTCGCGAGACAGATGTCTCGCCACATCTCCGGATGGCTCGAGGCGATGCGCGTGAAATCGCGAAAGCCGCCGGCCGCGAACGAAAAGAGCTGCTCGGCGTTTGGCCGCCGCGCGATGTCGTGCACCAGAGCATAGGCCAGTACGTGCGGCAGATGGCTCACCGCGGCAAGCACCGCATCATGCTCCTCGGCGCCGAGCCGGCTTACGCGCGCACCGCACGCGC
>JAEKLK010000091.1 GCA_019509895.1 Betaproteobacteria bacterium
GAAAGCAGCTTGCCGATCTGGTGGCGCAGAAAGGCGGCGTGCCGCTGCATGCCCCGGCGCTCGCCGAGCTGCCCGATCTCGATCCGCCGGCCATCGCCGAGCTGGTGCGTTCGCTGGAGACGCGCGGCGCCACGCTCGCCATCTTCCAGACCGGTGTCGGCACGCGTGCGCTTTTCGGCGCCACGGACGGCCTGGGCCTGACCGCACGCTTTCTCGCCCAGCTGGAGAAGGCGACGGTGGTCGCCCGCGGTCCCAAGCCCACTGGCGCGTTGCGCGCGCGCGGCGTGCGCATCGACCGCTCGGCGGCCGAGCCGTTCACGACGCGCGAAGTGCTCGCGGCGATCGGTGACGCGCCGCTCGCCGGCCGGCGCGTCATCGTGCAGCGCTACGGCGTCGCCAACACCGAGCTCGATCAGGCGCTCGCCGCGCGTGGCGCCGAGGTCGTGGAGATTCCGACCTACCGCTGGTCGCTGCCCGCGGATACGGCGCCGCTTCGCGAGCTGATCAGCGCGCTCGAGCGCCATGAAATCGATGCGGCGGTGTTCACCAACGCCGAGCAGGCGCGCAACCTCTTTGCCGTCGCGCGTGAGCTCGGCAAGGCGGACGAGCTGCGCGCCGCGCTCAACGCCACGCTGGTCGCGTCGATCGGTCCGGTCGCGTCCGCCGCGCTGCGCGATGCCAAGGTAACGGTCGGCATCGAAGCTCATCCGCCCAAGCTGGGCGCGCTGATGAGCGCGCTCGAGGAGGCACTCGCATGAAGGCTTTGCTGCTCGGTGTTCTCTTCGCGGGCCAGGCGCTCGCCCAGTACCCGGCGAAACCGGTGCGTCTGGTCGTCGGCTTCGCGCCGAGCGGCGCGGCGGACTTCGTCGCCCGCACGCTGCAGGAGCCGATGCAGCGCGCGCTCGGCCAGCCGGTCGTGATCGATAACCGCCCCGGCGCCGGCTCGAGCATCGCCGCCGAGCACGTCGCGAAGAGCCCGCCCGACGGCTACACGCTGCTCATCGCGAGCCCCTCGAGCATCCTGGTCAATCCGCTCATTTCGCCGCGCGCGGGCTTCGAGCCGATGCGCGATCTAGTGCCGGTGACCAAGGTGAGCGCTTCTCCGCTCGTGGTGGCGGTGAATCCGGCGCTCGGCGTGAGCACGCTTGGCGAGCTGATCGCTTATGCGAAGCAGAATCCCGGGCGGCTGAATTTCGCCTCGTCGGGCAACGGCTCGGCGCCGCATCTCGCCGCGGTGCTCTTCCAGCGCCTCGCGGCTGTCGAGATGGTCCACGTGCCGTTCAAGGGCGGCGCTCCGGCCGTGCAGTCGGTGCTCGCGGGCGACACGCAGCTTTCCTTTGCCACGCCGCCGTCGGTGCTGCCGCTGGTGCAGGCGGGACGCCTCAAGGCGCTCGCCGTGACGAGCCGCGACGCAACAGCGCTCGTCCCCGGCGTGCCAGGCATGGCGGAGGCCGGACTGCCCTCCTATGAGATTTCGTTCTGGTATGGCCTCTTCGTGCCGAGCGGCACGCCGTCGGATGCGCTGAGCAAGCTTTACGCTGCCGCGCAGCGTGCGCTGGAAGCACCGGAGACCGGCAAGACGCTCGCGCGCGAGGGCACGGAGACCTCGGGCTCGCGCTCGCCGCAGGAGTTCGCGTCTTTCCTCGCCCAGGATGCGAAGCTCTGGGCGCGGCTGGTCAAGGACGCAGGCGTTAAGCCCGACTAAAGCTTTCTGCCGAGCACCGGGTCCATGTCGCCGCCCGACTGCAGGCAGGTGGCGTAGAGCTCCTCGGCGAATTTCTGGCCCGCCGGCAGCGTCGAGACATACGCGGCGTCGAGGATGTCCTTCATCAATTCCTTGCCGCGGTCGGATTGCGAGACGTCGTAGATGCGCGCCATGATGGTCTCGGCCTTCACGCGCTGGATTTTCTCCTTGGCGAGCGAATGCGCGACGATTGCCATGTCGGCGGCGATGCCGCACTCGAGCGCGCTTTCGGCGCGCGGCGCGGCGCTGGCCCCGGTGCTCGCGCCAAGCGCGGCCGCGAGGCCGGCGAGCGCCGCGATCCGGGTGAGATGAAGCATGATGAGTCTCCGATGAAAAAACGCCCGCGCGGGCCGCTGGCCCGCGGCGGGCGTTCGTTTGCCGAAGCGGGTGCCCTATTTCGAGCCCGAGCCGCCGTCACCGCCGCCCATGGGGCGGGAGGCCGACTCTTGCGAGCCGGGGCCCTTGCCGGTCGGGGCGGAGCTGCTCGAGGAGCCCATGCTGCCCGACGAGCTGCTGCCCGAACGGCCCGTGCCGGTCGTGCCGGTGGCGCCGCGGCTGCTCTCGTTCACCGCGCTGTACTCATCGCGCGAGAGCTTGCCATCGTTGTTCCGGTCGAGCTCGCTGAAGCGCGTGTTGAGCTCGGAGGCGTCCTTCGCCTCGTCGCGCGAGATGTAGCCGTCATGGTTCTTGTCGAGGCGCTCGAAGTCGCGGCTCGCCGAGCGTCCGGAAGCGGCATGCTCCCCGCTGCTCGCGCGGTCGCGGCCCATGCCGCTCGGATTCGCGTTGCGATCGGCGCCCGTCTCGCGATCGGCACCGGTTGCGGCGCTGCGTGGTGTCCCCGGGGACACTTGGCCCGGAGGCGTCGCGCCCGGCTGCCGCGCGCTTGCGCCGGTGTCGCCACCACCACCGCCGCCCTGCGCCAATACGATGTTGTTGCTTCCCGACGCCTGCACCGCCAATGGCAGCGCGAAGGCACCGGCGACTGCAATTGCTATCAAGGTCTTGACCATTACCGAGTCTCCAGAGAATGAGATGAGCGATCGTCTGGCTTTGCCAGTGCCCGCCCTACCGCAAGGTGCATGCCGTCCCGGCAGGGGCTTCGGGTACGATTGCGCTCCTTCGCGACCCTGAGGAGGAGAATCGAATGAGGACCGCATGCTGCGCCGCAGTCGCGGCGCTCGTGCTCGCCGCGCCGTTGGCAGTCGCGCAGCACGGCTCGAGCGCCCAGAACATGGCGTTGCTGGCGCATCAGGACCTGCAGGGGCGCAGTGCCTACCAGCCGGTGGTCAAGGAAAGCCGCGGCCGCTGGATCGCCTATGTCGGGCACCACGGCGGCAAGACCTTGAACTCGCTCACCGGCCGCGAGGAGGATAACGGCACCTCGATCATCGACGTCACCGATCCGCGCAAGCCGCGCTATCTGGCGCATATCCCGGGCGAGCCCGGGCAGGCCGAGCAGGGCGGCGCACAGATGGTGCGCGTGTGCAACGGCTCCGAGCTTCCCCGGGGCGACAAGAGCAAGGTGTACATGCTGCGCAACTTCGGCAACCTCGCGCACGAGCTATGGGACGTCACCACGCCCGAGAAGCCGACCCGCCTCGCCGTCGTAATAGACAAGCTGAAGGACACGCACAAGAGCTGGTGGGAGTGCGATAGCGGCATCGCCTACCTTGTCTCCGGCTCGCCCGACTGGCGCACGCGGCGCATGACGCAGGTGTTCGACCTCTCCGACCCGATGCAGCCGCGCTTCATCCGCAATTTCGGCCTGGTGGGCCAGCAGCCCGGCGCTACCGGGCCCGTGCCGACGGAACTGCACGGTCTCATCTCCACCGGCCCGAAGGGCAACCGCTTGTACTTCGGCTATGGCACGAACAAGTCCGGCGTAGTGCAGATCGTCGATCGTGAGAAGCTGATCAACGGCGCGCCGGAGCCGACGCCGCAGAACCTGATGGCGCCGGAGGTGGGACGCTTGCAGATGAACGCCAACAATGGCGCCCATACCGCGCTGCCGGTGCTTGGCATGCAGGTCGCCGAGTTCGCCAAGGACAAGGACGGCGGCAAGCGCAACATCATCGTCGTGGTCGACGAATCGCTCGCCAACGAGTGCACCGAGCCGCGGCAGATGGTGTGGATGGTCGACGCGACGGACGAGAAGACGCCGGTCAGCATCGCCACCTACACGGTGAGCGAATCGAGCGGCAACTTCTGCTCGCGCGGCGGCCGCTTCGGCTCGCATTCGTCGAACGAGAACCAGCCGCCGATGTACTACGGCAAGTACGTGTTCGTCGCCTGGTTCAACGCCGGCGTGCG
>JAEKLK010000092.1 GCA_019509895.1 Betaproteobacteria bacterium
GCGGTGAAGAGCGTGCAGGCGCTCAGCGACCTCGAGGAGGCGCGTGCACTCGGCGGCAAGACGTCGTCGCAACGTACTGACGAGCAGAGCGAGATCGCCCGTTACTGGTACGAAAGCTCTCCTCAGGGCTGGAACCGCATTACGCGCGAGGCCGTTGCTGCGCGCAAGCTTGGCGAGTGGGAAAGCGCACGTCTCTTTGCGTTGGTGAACGTGGCGCTTGCCGATGGATACATCGCCGGCTTCGAGGCGAAATATCACTATGGCTACTGGCGTCCGGCGACGGCGATCCGCGAAAGTGGCGACGAGTCGTGGCTGAGCTACCTCGATACGCCGCCGCTGCCGGACTATCCGTCGAACCACACCGTCGAAGGTGCCGCTGTCGCCACGATCCTCGCACGGTACTTCGGCACTGATTTCGTGTCCTTCTCGATGACCAGCGGTGCGCCTTACCGCGGCATCACCCGCCGCTTCTGGAGCTTCTCCGAGGCGGCGCGCGAAAACGGCGCTTCACGCGTCCTCGCCGGCATCCACTTCACTGCGGCGGTGCAAGCGGGCTACCAGCAGGGCGAGCAGATCGGCGCTTGGACGTACGAGCACGCACTGCGCCCGATGAAGGTCAAATAAGCGAAAGCACTAACTAAGCGCCAGCACGGCGAAGGATGCGAGCCAATGCTCGCCGGCGTAATCCCCGCCCACAACGTGCGGTAGGGCGGTCGCGATCAGCCGATCCGCGGCCGCGGTATCGCCGAGCCGCCGCAGGCACCAAGCGCGCGACAGGCACAGACCATCGAGGTGGCTTTGCTTCGGGTCCGCATGGTCCAGCACGGTGGGCGGCTCAGCCAGCATCGCGAAGCCACGAGGCGCGAAGCGCTGCAGCCATGTCATGAATTCTTCGGCATCCAGCACTTCCTGCATGAGCAGCGCCTCGGTGAGCGCAGGCGACAGGAAATCGTCGAGCGACGGCTCGAACGCGAGCGGCGCATCTCGATCGCCGCTGTACCAACGCCGCGCTGCTTTGCGGATCTCGAGCTCCAGGGCGGCGTCGGCCGTGCGCGCATAGTCGAGCGCTAGCACGCAGGCAAAGGCGCTGTTCGCGTGGCTGCCGGCGCGCACGGCATAAGGCGCCTGCGCGAGATAGTCGCGCAATCGGCCCGCTAGATGCGTCGCCAGCGGCTCGAGCGCGCCGGACCAGCGTGCCTGGCTGCGGAGTGCTTCCGCCTGCAGCTCGAGTAGCCAGGCCCAGCCGTACGGCCGCTCGAACGTGCGGCCGGCCGGGCTGCGAAAGTACGCCAGCTCGCGCTCGATCGCCGCAGCGCTCAGATGCCGGTCGAGCCTCTCGGCGATGCTCCTCGCATCGTCGCCGGTCGGATAAAGGCGCAGCACCCGCACCAGCAGCCAATGCATGTGCACCGCCGAGTGCCAGTCGTAGCTGCCGTAGAACGCGGGATGGCGCTCGTGCTCGGCGAGCGGCGCTTCCTCCGCCACCATCAAATGTTGTAAATGCCGCGGATAGGCGCGATCGATGTTAGCGAGCGCGACATGCGCCAGACGGCTCGCGGTCTCGGAGGGCAGCACCGAAACCGATATTAGCTAAAATGCCTCGATGCCCCTCGAAGTCGTCGTGCTTGCCGCCGGTCAGGGCAAGCGCATGCGCTCGGCGCTGCCCAAGGTGCTGCATCCCCTCGGCGGCCGGCCGCTGCTCGCGCATGTGCTCGACGCGGCCCGCGCGCTCGGCGCTCGGCGCACCATCGTCGTTCACGGCCATGGAGCAGAAGCGGTGCGCGCCGCGTTCGCCCAGGCCGAGGTGCAGTGGGTGCTCCAGGCGGAGCAGCTCGGCACCGGCCATGCCATGCAGCAGGCACTGCCGCAGCTCTCGAGCGATGCCCAGGTTTTGATTCTCTATGGCGACGTGCCCCTCGTGCGCGTGGCGACGCTCAAGCGCCTGCTCGAAGCCGCCGGCAGCGGCGTCGCGGTCCTCACCACGGAGCTCGATGATCCGAGCGGCTATGGGCGCATCGTGCGCAACAGCGCCGGCCGCGTGCAGCGCATCGTCGAGGAAAAGGATGCGACTGCCGAAGAGCGTGCCATTGGCGAGATCAACGGCGGCATCATGGCACTGGACGCGCGCCGGCTCGGCAGCTGGCTCGCGAAGCTCGGCAACCGCAATGCGCAGAAGGAGTACTACCTGACCGACGTGGTCACGTTCGCTATCGCCGACGGCGTGCCGGTGAATGCGCTGAAGGTGGCCGATGCGCTCGAAGTGGCGGGCGTCAATTCGAAGGGCGAGCTTGCGCTTCTCGAGCGTGAACTGCAGCGCCGGGAGGCCGAGCGGCTGCTCGATGAGGGCGTGAGCCTCGCCGACCCGGCGCGCATCGACGTCCGCGGCACGCTCGAATGCGCCACCGATGTCGCCATCGACGTGAACTGCGTCTTCGAAGGACAGGTGCGGCTCGGCGCCGGTGTGCGCGTTGGCCCGAACTGCCTGCTGCGCAATGTCACCGTCGGCGCCGCGACCGAGGTGCTGGCCTTTTCCCACCTGGAGAACTCCGAGATCGGCGCCCGCTGTCGCATTGGCCCGTTCGCGCGTCTGCGGCCGGGCGTGAGCCTCGGCGACGAGGTGCACATCGGCAACTTCGTCGAGCTGAAGGCGAGCCGCCTCGCGCGAGGCTCCAAGGCAAATCACCTCTCCTATATCGGCGATACCGAGGTCGGCCAGCGGGTCAACGTGGGCGCCGGCACGATCACCTGCAACTACGATGGCGCCGCGAAGCACCGCACGATCATCGAGGACGATTGCTTCATCGGCTCGGACACCACACTGGTCGCGCCGGTGCGGGTCGCGCGCGGCTCTTATATCGGCGCCGGCTCGACCATCAGCAAGGACACGCCGGAAGGCCAGCTCACCCTGGCGCGCTCGCGCCAGGTGTCCATCGCGGGCTGGACGCCGCCCAAGAAGAAGAGCTAGCCATGTGCGGCATCGTCGGCGCCGCCGCGCGCCGCAACATCGTGCCGGTCCTGGTCGACGGGCTGAAGCGCCTCGAGTACCGCGGCTACGATTCCGCCGGGATCGCCGTCGTGAACAACGCGACCATCAAGCGCGTGCGCGCTGCCGGGCGCGTCGCCGAGCTCGCCACGCAGACTACGAAGGAACACGTCGACGGGGCCACCGGCATCGCGCATACGCGCTGGGCGACGCACGGCGCGCCCACCGAGCGCAACGCCCACCCGCACGTGTCCGGCGATATCGCGCTCGTCCACAACGGCATCGTCGAAAACCACGAGGCGATCCGCGAGCGGCTTAAGCGCGGCGGCTATACCTTCGTGTCGGAGACGGACACCGAGGTCGTGGCGCACCTCGTCGCCGAGCACCGAAAGTCCACCCCTTCACTGTTCGCCGCTGCGGTGCGTGCCATATCCGAGCTCGAGGGCGCTTTCGCGCTCGCCATCGTCTGTGCGCGCGATCCGGAGGCCGTGGTCGTCGCGCGCCGCGGACCGCCACTGTTGCTCGGCGTCGGCGAGGGCGAGACCTTTGCGGCCTCCGACGTCTCGGCGCTCCTGCAGGTGACCCGCCGCGTGGTCTACCTCGAGGACGGCGATTGCGCCGAGATCCGCCCGGGCGGCTACCGGGTGGTGAATGCACGCGGTGAGGCCGTGGAGCGCGCCGTGCATCTCTCCGAGGTCACGGATGAGGCCGTGGCGCTGGGCCCCTATCGCCACTACATGCAGAAGGAGATCCACGAGCAGCCGGGCGCGCTCGCCAACACGCTCGAGATCCTCACCGCCGCCTCATCGCTGCAGCCAGGGCTCTTCGGTGGCGAAGCGGAGCCTTTGCTGCGCGCGGCGAGCTCGGTGCACCTCGTCGCTTGCGGCACGAGCTATCACGCCGCGCTCATCGGCCGCTACTGGCTGGAAGACGTCGCCGGCATCCCGGCCACCGCGGAGATTGCGAGCGAATACCGCTACCGGCGCTCGGTCGCTGACCCGAACGGGCTGTTTGTCACCATCTCGCAGTCGGGCGAGACCGCGGACACGCTCGCCGCCCTC
>JAEKLK010000093.1 GCA_019509895.1 Betaproteobacteria bacterium
GACATGCTGGGCGAGAGCCAGCGCAACATCATGCGGCTGCTCCAGGACACGATTCCCGAGATCGCGGCGCGCCGGCCGCACACGGTGGTGCTGATCGACGAGGTGGAGAGCTTCGCGGTGCGGCGCACCAACGCCTCGTTCGAAACCAATCCGGTCGATGTGCATCGCGCGACCGACGCGGTGATGCTCGGCATCGACGAGATTGCAAAGAAGCTGCCGGCGGTGCTCTTCGTCACCACCACCAACTTCATCGACGCGATCGACGATGCGTTCCTGTCGCGCGCCGATCTGGTGATGCACTTCGCGCTGCCCAACGCCGAGACCATCGCCAACATCCTGCAGCATTCGCTCGCCGAGCTAGCGGTGCAGTGGCCGGCGCTGCAGCCGCTCGCCGCCGACATGACGAAGATCCGCGAGCTCGCAGCGCTCTGCGACGGCTGGAACGGGCGCCAGGTGCGAAAGCTGGTGCTCGCGGGGCTGGCGCAGCGCCTGGAGGTGGCGAAAGATCCGGCGGGCCTGACGTTCGACCATCTACTGGAAGCGGCGCGCAAGCGCGGCGGCGTCGAATGGGCGGGCGATGCCGCGCCTCCCTCGCGCCAGTGGGTCGGTGAGGTGCCGGCAAATCTCAAGCAGGACCACGATCACGGCCATGGCGAAGACCATGACCATCACCACCACAAGACGAGGAGGATCCGTTGATGAACTGGAAGCACGCGGCGCTCGCCGCCGCACTGGCTCTCGTGCCGCTCGCAGCGGCGGCGCAGGCCAACTTCGCCGGCAAGACAGTCACCATCGTCGTCGGCTACAAGCCGGGCGGCGGCTACGACGCGACCGCGCGCATGCTGGCGCGCCATCTGCCGAACCACCTGCCGGGCAAGCCGACGCTCATCGTGCAAAACATGCCGGGCGGTAACAGCATCATCGCCGCGAACCACATGTACAACGTGGCGAAGCCCGACGGCCTCACCATCGGCACGTTCAACCGCAACCTGCCGATTGCGCAGCTCACCGGCGTGCAGGGCGTGAAGTACGACATGACCAAGTTCGCATGGATCGGCTCGGCGGCGAACGAAACGACCATCCTCGCCATCCGCAACGACCTGCCCTACAAGAGCTTCGACGAGCTGCGCAAGGCGAAGGAGAACGTGATCATCGGCTCGACCGGCCCGGGCGCCAACACGCACGATTTTCCGCTGCTCTTGAAGGACCTGCTCGGCGTCAAGCTGAAGATCGTCAGCGGCTATTCCTCGAGCGCCGACATCATGCTGGCGGTCGAGAGGAAGGAAGTCGACGGCCGCGCCGGCTCGTATACGTCGCTCAGGCAGTTCATCGACCGCGGGCTGGTGCGTCCGCTGATCCGCGCGCGCTCCACCGAGGCCGGTGTCGAGAAGCTGCCGGTCGACGAGAGCTTCGCGCAAAATCCGCGCGCCAAGGCGATCATGGCACTGCGCTCGGCGCCGGAAGTGGTGGCGCGGCCCTACGTCCTTCCACCGGGCACGTCGGCAGAGATCGTCAAGGTCTATCGCGACGCCTTTGCGCAGACGATCAGGGATCCCGCGCTCGTCGCCGAGGCAGAGAAGGCCAAGTTCGATCTCGAGTACACCTCGGGCGACGAGGCGCTCAAGGTGATGCGCGAAGTGCTCTCGCAGCCCAAGGACGTGGTCGACGAATTCTCGAAGTACATCAAGTTCGGCGAATAATTTCGTACAAAGTACGTAATTCGGCGCCGTGCTCGACGCGTTCATCCAGGGCCTGCTCCTGGTGCTGCAATGGAAGGCTTTCGCCTTCATGCTGCTCGGCATCGGGGTGGGCTTCTGGGTCGGACTGCTGCCGGGACTGGGCGGCGCCACGACGCTCGCGCTGATGCTGCCGTTCGTCTACAACATGCAGCCGGTGGAGGCCTTTGCCTTCCTGCTCGGCATGCATTCGGTGGTCGCTACCACCGGCGACGTGACCTCGATACTCTTCGGCGTGCCCGGTGAAGCGACCACCGCGGCGATCATCCTCGATGGGCACGCCATGGCGAAGAAGGGCGAAGCGGGCCGCGCGCTGGGTGCCGCGCTCGCCTCCTCGCTCGTCGGTGCGCTGATCGGCGCCGCGGCGCTCGCCTTGGCCATCCCGGTGGTGCGACCGCTCGTACTGACCTTCGGCTCGCCCGAGCTCTTCATGCTGGCGATCGTCGGCCTGGCGTTCATCGCCTCGCTCTCCGCGCAGGGCGCGCGCGGCATGCTGCGCGGCTTCCTCGCCGGCGGCCTCGGACTCTTCCTCGCGATGGTCGGCCAGGATCCGCAAGCCGGCATCGCGCGCTTCACGCTCGACTCGCTTTACCTGTGGCAGGGACTCGACCTCGTGCCGGTGCTGGTCGGCCTCTTCGCCATTCCGGAGATCCTCGACCTGGTCGTGCGCGGCACCTCGATCGCCGGCGACACGCCGGCCGGTCACATCAGCCACGGCGCGCTGCAGGGCGTGAAGGACGTGTTCCGCCACTGGTGGCTGACGATCCGCTGCGCGCTCATCGGCACCTTCGTCGGCATCACGCCGGGCCTGGGCGGCGCGGTCGCACAATGGATGGCCTACGGGCACGCGACGCAGAGCGCGCGCACCCCCGAGGAGCGCAAGGGCTTTGGCCAAGGCGATGTGCGCGGCGTGCTCGGACCTGGCGCGGCATGCAACTCGAAGGAAGGCGGCGCGCTCATCCCGACGATCGCCTTCGGCGTCCCTGGCAGCACCTCGATGGCGATTCTGCTCGGCGGCTTCTTCCTGCTCGGCCTCGTGCCCGGACCGGATATGCTGACCAAGCACCTGCCGGTGACCTTCTCGCTCGTCTGGACGATCGTACTCGCCAACATCATTACCGTCGGCCTGTGCTTCCTGCTCTTGAACCGGCTGGCTGCGCTGACCGCCGTGCCGGGCCATCTGCTGGTGCCGGTCATCCTGGTGCTGGTGTTCATCGGCAGCTACACCACCAACTCGAGCTACGCCGACATCCTGGTGACAATCATTTTCGGCGGCGTCGGCTATTTCATGGTGCTCGCCGGCTGGCCGCGCGCACCGCTGGTGCTCGGTCTGGTGCTCGGCAAGATCGCCGAGAACTACCTCTACATCTCGGTCGCGCGCTACGAGGCGGCGTGGCTCGCGCGGCCCGTGGTGCTCGTGCTGCTCGCCATCGCGATCGGCGTCGTCTGCTACCCCGCCTTCCAGGCTTGGCGCGCCCGCGCGCGCGCGAGCGCGCATGCATAGCCGCGCCTCGCTCGCCCTCGCGATCGCCATCATGCTGCTCGCCGGCTGGGGGACGATCTCGGCGCTCGACTGGCCGTGGAAGGCGAAGCTCTTTCCACTGGTCATCGGCATTCCGCTCTTCTGCCTCGCGGCGGCCGAAGCGCTGTGGAGCGCCTTCGGCGCGCGCGGCGAGCGCCAGGCCGCGGCCGACTTCCAGCTCTCGACCGACCAGCCACGCGAGGTCATCATCCGCCGCACCGCGCTCGCGGTGACCTGGATCATCGGCTTCTTCGTGCTGATCATGCTCGTCGGCTTCCCGCTCGCGGTGGCGATACTGGTCTTCGCTTACCTGAAGGTCCAGGGAAAGGAAGGCTGGCTCTTCAGCGCCGTCTTCACCGCCGTCGTGTGGGGCTGCTTCTACGGGCTCTTCGACATGCTGCTGCACCTGCCTTTCCCGCCGGGCTGGCTCTTCACATGGTTCGCCTAGCCGCGGCGTTCGCGCTCGCGCTCTTCACCCTCGCCGCGCAGGCGCAATACCCGTCGCGGCCAATCCGGCTGCTGGTTCCCAATCCGCCGGGCGGCGCGACCGACACCGTCGCGCGCGTGATCGCGCCGGCGCTCGGCGATGCGCTCGGCCAGCCGTTGGTGGTCGAGAACAAGCCGGGCTCGAACGGCAACCTGGCGATGGAGATCACCGCCAAGGCGCCGCCCGATGGCCACACGCTGATCCTCGCGGCCGACGCGCAGATCGTCATCGGCCCGCATCTCTTTCGCGACCTGCCGCTCGACACGCTGAAGGACCTCGCGCCGGTTGCGAGCCT
>JAEKLK010000094.1 GCA_019509895.1 Betaproteobacteria bacterium
GGAATAGGCGAGCGACCCGACGACCAGCCTCTGCGGCGCGCTCCTGCTCTTCAACGAGCTTCTGGTAGCCGTCGATCTGTATCTGAATATCCGAGGACGGCGCTGGCTGGAAATCCGCGGGGCGAAGGGAGAGGAGCGTCTGGAAGACGTTCGCGTTCGAGGTCACCGCGGCTGTGGAGCTAGCAATAGTCGTGTAGTCGCGGTTGTACTCCACGGGCAGCGGCAGCATTGTGGCGAACAACTGCAAATTGCGGTCAATCTCGCCGTTCAATTCGCGCGCCATCTCCGGCGAATTTCTGCGGATCGTATCCATAGCGCCAACTTGCCAAGTGGCCGTACTTAGGAGGTTCATCACCAGCGGTCTCAACCCGCGCTGTTCCTCATCGCGCTCGAAATACGCCGCGTACCGTCTTGCTGTGTCGTTCGGATCGGTCACAAAATTGGCGGTCGAATTGGCGGATTGTCTGGCGTCCCCACGGGGATTCGAACCCCGGTTACCGCCGTGAAAGGGCGATGTCCTAGGCCTCTAGACGATGGGGACTGCGGGTACCGCTTTAAGTCGGGCTGGTGGAGGTAACCGGGATCGAACCGGTGACCTCTTGCATGCCATGCAAGCGCTCTCCCAGCTGAGCTATACCCCCGACCAAGGGGCGGAATTATACCAATGGGTTGTTACGATTCCTACGACGAGCACGGTCCCAGGCGCTTGGCGCTGACGTGTGAGCGCGTGGTGAAGCGCATGCCCTGCGCGTCGCCGTCGAGCTTGATGTCGCCGTCGATGGTTTGGGCGCTGTAGCGCATCTTGCCGGAGCCTTCCACCGGTACGCGGCCGGTGCAGCGCACGTCGAAGGAGTATTCCGAGCCGGTGTCGCGCTGGTTGGAGAACTGGCACTCGCCGCGCGCGCCTGCCTCGCTCATCACCTTGGCCGGATCGGCCGCCTGCTCCGGCGTGATGCAGCGCGTGTTGACGATCGGCCCTGGCTTGGGCTGGAACGCCCCGAGGCCCTCGGCGTGCACGTCGACGGTGAATTCCCAGTTGCCGGGCTCGATCGGCGCCGCCTGCGTGGCGAACGGTATCGCCATGGCGGCGGCGAGGATCCACTTCTGCATGTTCAGTCCTGGTCGAGGTGTTCAGTAAGTCGGAGGAGCACCGTCTCGCGGCCGAGGAGCTCGAGCACCGCGTCGATGGAGGGCGTCTGGGTGCGCCCGGTGACCAGTCGCCGCAGCGGCATGGCGAGTTGCGGCATCTTCAAGCCGCTCGATTTCACCACGTCCTTGATCGCCTCGCCGAGCGCCGCACGCTCCCAGCGCGCGGTCGTCAGGCGCGCCTTCAGCATGCGCAGCGCCTTGCCGACGTTTTCGTCCCAGTCGGGCGTGCCGGGATCGATTTCGACGGCGTAGAAGAGCATCGCTTCGTCGGCGAGCTGCGCGAGCGTCGATGCGCGGTCCTTGAGGAGGGCGATCACGCGAGCGAGCGGCGGCCCGCCCGCCGGTTGGGCGCCGCGCGCGCGCAGGAGCGGCCCTACCAGCTCGGCGAGGCGCGCGTCGTCGGCGCCCTTCATGTACTGTTGGTTGAGCCACGCGAGCTTCTCGGGATTGAACTGCGCTGGCGAGCGCGATACGTGCGCCAGGTCGAACCACTCGACGAACTGCCGCAGCGAGAAGAGCTCGTCGTCGCCGTGCGACCAGCCGAGCCGCGCGAGGTAGTTGAGCAACGCCTCCGGCAGATAGCCCTCATCGCGATACTGCATGACGCTGATGGCGCCGTGCCGCTTCGAGAGGCGCTCGCCATCGGCGCCGAGGATCATGGGCACGTGGCCGAATTTCGGCAGCTCGGCGTCGAGCGCACGAAAGATGTGGATCTGGCGTGGCGTGTTGTTGACGTGGTCGTCGCCGCGGATGACGTGCGTGATGCGCATGTCGAGATCGTCGACCACCACGCCGAAGTTGTAGGTCGGCACGCCGTCGGCGCGCAGCAGCACGAGATCGTCGAGCTCGCTGTTGGGAAACTCGATCGGTCCTTTCACCAGGTCGTTCCAGGCCACCGTGCCTTCTTCGGGCGTGCGAAAGCGCACCACCGGCATTGCGCCCGCCGGCGGCTTGAGACCCAGGGCGCGGGCGCGCTCGGGCCGCCAGCGGCCGTCGTACTTCGGCTTCTCGCCGCGCGCGAGCTGCTCCTTGCGCAGCACTTCGAGCTCCTCGCGCGACATGTAATCGTTGTAGGCCTGACCGGCGGCGATCAGCCGGTCGGCCGCCTCACGGTAGCGTGGCAGGCGCTGCATCTGGAAGAACGGGCCCTCGTCCCAGTCGATGCCGAGCCAGCGCATGCTCTCGATGATCGCGTCGACCGAGGCTTGCGTGGAGCGCTCGAGGTCGGTGTCCTCGACGCGCAGGACGAACTGCCCGCCGTGGTGGCGCGCGTACGCCCAGGAGAAAAGCGCGGTGCGCGCGCCGCCGATGTGCAGATAGCCGGTCGGGCTCGGCGCAAACCGGGTGCGGACAGCCATGGGAACTGCGATTTTCGCCGAATTACGTACTTAGTACGAAATTATTCGGCGCCGCCCTCGACAGCGAAGCGTTGCGCGTGCCAGCGCAGCATGCCGCCGGAGAGGTTGGCCACCTGCTCGAAGCCGGTCTTGCCGAGGAGAATGGTGGCCTGCGCCGAGCGCGCGCCCGAGCGGCAGACGGTGACGACCGGCTGCGTCCTGGAAATCTCCGCGGCGCGCGCAGTGAGCGTGCCGAGCGGTATGAGCCGCGCGCCCGGCACGTGGCCGAGCGGGCCGTTGAACTCGTCGGCCTCGCGCACGTCGATGATCTGCACCTCGCGCAGATGCTCCTCCAGCCAGTGGGGCTGCACTTCCCAGATGCCGGCGAACGTATACGTGAGCGGCGCCCAGCCCGGATTGAGGGTCGTCGTCTTGTCCGGCCTGCCGCACTTCAGATTCGCCGGGATGGCGACGTCCATCTGCTTCGGATGCGGCAGGCCGAGATGCGTCATGTAGCCGACGAAGTCCGCTTCGCCGATCGACTCGGCCAGGCGGGGGTTGTAGAGCTTCTCCTCGCCGACGCTCGTCGCAGTAAGGCCGCGATAGTCGTGCCCGGGATAGATCAGGCAGCGATCGGGCAGCGCAAAGATCTGCTCGCGCACCGAGCGGTAGAGCGTGCGAGCGTCACCGCCCTGGAAGTCGGTGCGGCCGCAGCCGCGGATGAAGAGCGCATCGCCGGTGAAGGCCATGCTGCGGTCGTCCAGCACATAGGTCATGCAGCCCGCGGTGTGGCCGGCGGTCGGGCGCGCCTCTAGACGGCGCTCGCCGAAGGTAACGTTGTCGTGCGGCTTCAAGTAAAGATCGGCGCCCTCAGCGCCACTGGCTGCCGAGAGCGCGATGCGGCTTCCGAGCTTCTCCTTGAGGAGCCACGCCGCGGTCACATGATCGGCGTGCACGTGGGTCTCGAGCGTGTACTTAAGCTTGAGGCCCAGCTCCTCGACAAGCGCCGCGTCGCGCCGCGCCTGCTCGAACACCGGATCGATCAGCACCGCTTCCCGGCTCGCATTGTGGGCGAGCAGATACGTGTACGTCGAGGATTGCGGATCGAACAGTTGACGAAAAATCATGGCGGCAGCCGGAAGATCATGCGCTTTGCTAGAATTGCGCCTCTCCGAAGGGTCGTTAGCTCAGCGGTAGAGCACTGCTCTCACACAGCAGGGGCCACTGGTTCGATCCCAGTACGACCCACCAATAGTCAACGGCTTACCGAACGCCGGTCCTCGCAGTATGCAAAAAGTATAGGACGAAACGCCCTTTAGCGTGCCTGCTCGACGACCGGCTCGTTTCGTTTCGCGCAGCATAACTTGTAGCTCGACGACTTCCTGCCTCGCCCAGCTCCGCTCATTTTTTCGTTTCCAGTTCCTCAGCGAGCTCGCCCGCATTGGATTCGTCGGTCGTCTTGGGCTTGCCGATCAGCGTCGATTTCACTGTCGCTTCTGCAAGCGGCAGGTATTTCGGGAAGAAATAGGACGACGGCGCCGTATAGGTCACG
>JAEKLK010000095.1 GCA_019509895.1 Betaproteobacteria bacterium
CGCGGCCGTGCGGGTAGCGGAACTGGCGCTCGAGCAGCACGCGGCCGTCGTCGAACAGGGGCACGATCGCCACCGCGCCGGGATGGCGGATGTACTCGCGCGTGCCCTGGCTGCCGTCAGGCAGGCGCACCACGTCGCGGTGCACCTTGAGCAGCTGGCCGTCGAAGACGCGCTCGCCGCTCGCGAAATGCTCGGTGAGGTCTTTCACCTAAGCGCCGGAAAAGTCGCCGCGCAAATCTCCATCAGCCGCTGCGGCAGCACGCCGAGGAGGAGCAGGAAAAGCCCGTTCGCCGAGAGCACCAGCCGCCCGACCGGCTGCGCGCGCACCGTCGAAGGCGCCACCGGCTCGTCGAAGTACATCAACTTCACCACCCGCAGGTAGTAGAACGCGCCGACGAGCGAGAGCAATACCGCGGCGACCGCCAGCCAGACATGTCCGGCGGCCACCGCCGCCTGGAACACCACGAGCTTGGCGTAGAAGCCGGCGGTCGGCGGAATGCCGGCGAGCGAGAACATGATCACGAGCATCAGGAACGCGTACCAGGGATGGCGACGGTTGAGCCCCTTCAGGTCATCGAGGTTCTCGCACTCGAAACCGGCGTGCGAGAGGTAGATCAGCATGCCGAAGGCGCCGACCGTCATCACGGCGTAGATCACCATGTAGAACACCGCGCCGGCGTAGGCGTCGGTGCGGTTCAGCCAGTTGCCGCCGACGTAGCCCGAGAGCAGGCCAAGCAGCATGAAGCCCATGTGGGCGATCGCCGAGTAGGCGAGCATGCGCTTGAGGTTGGATTGCGCGATCGCCGTGATGTTGCCGAGCGCGATCGACAGGATGGCGAGCAGAGCGAGCATCTGCTGCCAGTCGGGCGCGAGGTCCGGCAGGCCGTTAACCAAGAGGCGCACCGCCATGGCGAAGGCAGCGATCTTCGGCCCGGAGCCGATGATGAGCGTCACCGGCGTCGGCGCGCCGTGGTACACGTCGGGAATCCACATGTGGAAGGGCACGACGCCGAGCTTGAAGGCGACCCCGGCGACCACGAATACCAGGCCGAAGACCAGCAGCGTGCGATCGGGCGCGCTTGCCGCCTGGCGCGCCACCCTCTGCGCCACCTCGGTGATGACCAGGGTCTCGGTGGCGCCGTAGATCATGGACATGCCGTAGAGCAGCAGCCCGGACGAGAGCGCGCCGAGCACGAAGTACTTCATCGCCGCCTCGGTCGACAACGCCGAGTCGCGGTTCAGCGCCACCAGCGCGTACAGGCAGAGCGACATCAGCTCCAGGCCGAGGAACACCGTGAGAAAGCTGTTGGCGCTGATCAGCACCATCATGCCGAGCAGCGAGAAAAGGAGCAGCGACATGAACTCGCCGCGCAGCATGCCGCGCTCGACCAGATACGAGCGCGAGTAGACCAGCGCCGCCGATACGGAGAGGTAGCACACCAGCTTCAGCAGGTTGGCGAGGTGGTCGACGACGAAGAGGCCGTTGAAGAGATATAGGTGCTGGCGCGTGCCGAAGTCGACGAACAGCGTCGCCACCGCGCACAGCGCAAGCACGATCTGCGCGAAGACCGCGCTCGCGCCGCGACCCTCGTGCTTCACGTACAGGTCGAAAATCATGAGCGCGCACGCGCCGATGAGCAGCAGCACCTCGGGCAGTGCCGGCAGGTGATCGAACAGGCTGTAGATCATGGCTTGGCCGCCTGCACGTGGCGCACGAGATCGTTGACCGAGGCGTGCATGACCTGGGTGAAGGCCTTCGGATAGACGCCCATCCACAGGACCGGGATGGCGAGCGCGGCGAGCACGATCAGCTCGCGCACGTTCAGGTCGGCGAGCTTCGCCACGTGGTCATTGCCGACCGGGCCGAAGATCACGCGCTTGTACATCCAGAGCGTGTAAGAGGCGCCGAGTATCATGGTGGTCGCGGCGACGAATGCGAGCCAAAAGCTCTTGCTCATCGCGCCCATGATCACCATGAACTCGCCGACGAAGCCGCTGGTGGCCGGCAGGCCGGAGTTGGCCATGGCGAAGAGCATCATGAGGGTGGCGAACTTCGGCATGGTGTTCACCACGCCGCCGTAGTCGGCGATGTTGCGCGTGTGCACGCGGTCGTAGAGCACGCCGACGCAGAGGAACATGGCCGCCGAGACGAACCCGTGCGAGATCATCTGTACCAGGCCGCCTTCGACGCCCAGGGCGTTGAACAGGAAGAAGCCGAGCGTGACGAAGCCCATGTGCGAGATGGACGAGTACGCGATCAGGCGCTTCATGTCGGTCTGCACCAGCGTCACGAGGCCGATGTAGGCGATGGCGATGAGCGAGAGCGCGACCATCAGCCAGGCGAGCTCGTGCGAGGCCTGCGGCAGGATCGGCAGCGAGAAGCGCACGAAGCCGTAGGCACCGAGCTTGAGCAGGATCGCCGCGAGGACCACAGAGCCGCCGGTCGGTGCCTCGGTGTGCGCGTCCGGCAGCCAGGTGTGCACCGGCCACATCGGCACCTTCACCGCGAAAGCAAACAGGAAACCGAAGAAGAGCGCGATCTGCACGCCCAGCGGCAGGACGGTTCCGGCCTTGTGCCAGTCGAGGATGGCGAAGGTGCCGCCCGCCTCGTTGTAGAGGTAGAGGAACGCCACCAGCATGAGGAGCGAGCCGAACAGCGTGTAGAGGAAGAACTTGACCGCCGCGTACACCCGGTTCGGGCCACCCCAGATGCCGATGATGATGAACATCGGTATCAGCGTGCCTTCGAAGAAGATGTAGAAGAGCACCGCGTCCAGCGCCGCGAAGACGCCGTTCAGCAGGCCGGACATGATCAGGAAGGCGGCGAAGTACTGCTGCGCGCGCGTTTCGATCGCCGTCCAGCCGGCGATCACCACCAGTATGGTGATGAAGCTGTTCAGCAGGATGAAGAGCAGCGAGATGCCGTCGACGCCGAGGTGGTAGTTGATGTGGAAGCGCTCGACCCAGCGGTGCAACTCGACGAACTGCATGGCGCTGGTGGAGGCATCGAAGCCGCCGTAAAGCGGCAGGGTGACCAGGAAGCCGATTATCGAGCCGACGAGCGCGATCCAGCGCATCCACGCGTTGCGCTCGCCCACCGCGAGCACCGCTATGCCGGCGACGATCGGAATCCAGATCGCGAGAGACAGGAGCACGCGTCGCCTATTTCTTCAGCATGAGGAACCAGAAGGCGAGGATCATCACGCCGAACAGCATGGTCACCGCGTACTGGTTGAGAAGCCCGGTCTGCAGAAGGCGCGCGACGGATGAGAACCAGCCCACCAGGCGCGCCGAGCCGTTCACCATTACGCCGTCGATCAGCGCCTGGTCGCCGCCGCGCCAGAAGCCCTTGCCGAGGCTCCTCGCGCCGCCGGCGAAGAGCCACGCGTAGAGCTCGTCGAATCCGTATTTGCGCTCGACCAGCGCGTACAGCGGGCCGAGCTCCATGGCGATGCGCTTGGGCAGCGCCGGCCGCTTGAGGTACAGGTACCAGGCGGTGGCGATGCCGGCGAGCGCCAGCCAGAAGGGCACCGAGACGAACCCGTGCGCCATGAACGCCCAGATGCCGTGGTACTCCTCCTCCATCTTCGGCAGGACACCGGCGAAGTAGTCGCCGAAGAGCACGGAGCCGATCAGCCAGCCGGCCGCCACTGACGGGATAGCGAGCAGCACGAGCGGGAAGGTGACGACGGGCGGCGATTCGTGCGGCGGATGGGCCGCGTCGAAACGCGGCTGGCCGTGGAAGGTCATGATCATCATGCGGAACGTGTAGGTCGCGGTGACGAACACGCACAGCAGCACGCACAGATAGGCGAAGCTGTGGCCGGTGACGCCCGAGGCGTGCACCGCGGCGATGATCGGGTCCTTCGAGAAGAAGCCGGCGAAGCCCGGGATCCCGGCCGACGAGATGGCGCCGATCAGCATCGTCCAGTAGGTCCAGGGCATGTAGCGCCTGAGCGCCCCCATGCGGCGCATGTCCTGCTCGTGGTGCAGCGCGATGATCACCGAGCCGGCCGCGAGGAAGAGCAGCGCCT
>JAEKLK010000096.1 GCA_019509895.1 Betaproteobacteria bacterium
CGCTTCGGCCGAGTGCTCGTTCTCGACCGGCGCGGTGTTCGACATTTCCGGCGGCCGCGCCACCTACTAATGGCAGGAAAAAAGCACCGCAGCGCCGACTGGTTCAGCCGCCAGGACATCTACGGCTTCATCTATCGCAGCTGGGTGAAGAACCGCGGCGTGCCGCAGGACCAGTTCGACGGCCGGCCGGTCATCGGCATCTGCAACACCTGGTCCGAGCTGACGCCGTGCAACACGCATTTCCGCGTGCTCGCCGATCACGTGCGCCACGGCGTGCTCGAAGCCGGCGGCTTCCCGCTCGAGTTCCCGGTGATGTCGTTGGGCGAGACGCTGCTGCGGCCCACCGCCATGCTCTACCGCAATCTCGCCTCGATGGACGCGGAGGAGTCGATCCGCGGCAATCCGCTCGACGGCGTGGTGCTGCTCGGCGGCTGCGACAAGACCACGCCTTCCATATTGATGGGCGCGGCGAGCGTCGATATTCCGACCATCTTCGTTTCTGGCGGGCCGATGCTCTCCGGCAAGTACCGCGGCCACGACATCGGGTCCGGGACCAACGTCTGGTCGATGTCGGAGGACCTGCGTGCCGGCAAGCTGACGCTGGAAGAGTTCCACGAGGCCGAGTCGTGCATGCACCGCTCGCACGGCCACTGCATGACCATGGGCACCGCCTCCACCATGGCGTCGATGGTCGAGTCGCTGGGCGTCGGCATGCCGGGCAACGCCGCCTATCCCGCGGTCGACGCGCGTCGCAACGTACTCGCGCGCCTCGCGGGCCGGCGCATCGTCGAGCTGGTGAAGCAGGACGTGCGGCTGTCGCAGATCCTGACCAAGCAGGCCTTCGAGAACGCGATCCGCGCCAACGCCGCCATCGGCGGCTCGACCAATGCGGTCATCCATCTCATCGCCATCGCGCGGCGCATCGGCGTCGATCTCTCGCTCGACGACTGGGATCGCGCCGGCAGCGGCGTGCACACGCTCGTCAACCTCATGCCGAATGGCAAGTACCTCATGGAGGACTTCTGCTACGCAGGCGGCCTGCCGGCGGTGCTGCGGGAGCTCGGCGAGAACGGCCTGCTGCACAAGGACGCGCTCACGGTGAACGGCCAGTCGATCTGGGAAAACGTGCGCAACGCCGAATGCTGGAACCGCGACGTCATCCACAGCTTCAAGTCGCCGTTCAAGGAGCACACCGGCATCGCGGTGCTGCGCGGCAATCTCTGTCCCGACGGCGCCATCATCAAGCCCTCCGCGGCGACGCCGGCGCTGATGAAGCACCGTGGGCGCGCCGTGGTGTTCGCCAACATCGAGGATTTCCACCGGCGCATCGACGATCCGAATCTCGCGATCGACGAGCGCTCGCTGATGGTGCTGCAGAACTGCGGCCCGAAGGGCTATCCGGGGATGGCGGAGGTCGGCAACATGCCGCTGCCGCCGAAGATCCTGAAGCGCGGCATCACCGACATGGTGCGCATCTCGGATGCGCGCATGAGCGGCACCGCGTACGGCACGGTGGTGCTGCACATCTCGCCCGAGGCCGCGGCCGGCGGCACGCTGGCACTGGTGCGCGACGGCGACGAGATCGAGCTCGACGTCGCGCAACGCAAACTGCAGCTCATGGTGAGCGACAGCGAGCTCGCCGCGCGCCGCCAGCGCTGGCAGCCGCCGAAGCCGGCGCTCGAGCGCGGCTACTGGCGCCTCTACCACGACCACGTCCTGCAGGCCGACCAGGGCGCCGATTTCGATTTCCTCGTCGGCAAGAGCGGCCCGTTCGTGCCGCGGGACAATCATTAGGCGGACGCTGCCGTGCGGGGCGCAATGGCGCTGCTTTGGCTGCTCCTCCCGCTTTTCGCGCTCGCGGCGAGCGTTGACGAGGATGTCGAGCGCTACATCGCCATTTTCCGCGGCAATCCAATGTTTCACGCGAGCGCAGCCGAAAGCCTGGCATGGATGGGACTTCCGGATACACGGCTCTACGACGTGATCGAAGAGCGCTTGCGCACTGACTACCCGGTGCCGCGGGAGATGAAGACCGAAAGGGCGCGGATCGCGTGGTACATCCGCGCGCTCGGCTTTTCCGGACAGGAGAAATATGCGCCCACTATCCAGACGTTCCTGCAAGACCGCGACTACGTGGGCTACGCGCGCCACGCGCTCAAGGATCTGCCCGACTACAAGATCTGGAATCCCGTCATCGCCGACCGCAAGTCCTTCGATCCCAGGTTGAGCGATCAGGCAAACCGCATCATCAATATGCTCCGCGCGAGCGACTTCCGCCTGAAGGAGGTGGGCGCCAAGCGGGTCTATTTCGAGCGGCCCGGCGAACCCGCTGTGCTCGATACCCTGGCGGCCGAGTTGCTCGCCGCCTATCCCAGTGCCGACTCCCGCAATAATGACGAGATCGCCTGGATGGTGAAGGCGCTCGGCGCAACGCGCAACGAGAAATACCGCCCCGTTGTGCAGGAGGTCGTCGACAAGGCGACGGACGCGAAGATCGCTCGCCATGCGCGCTCGTCACTCGACGCCTTCGCCAAGCGCTGAACGCTGATGAAGAGGAAGCCATGCTGCAAGCCGCCGATCTGACAATCCGATTGCATCCGCAGGACGACGTAGTCATCGCGCGCACCGAGCTGCCCGCCGGCACGCTCATCCAGAAGGAGAACGTCCGCACCGCGGTGCGCGTGCCCGCCGGGCACAAGATCGCGGTGCGTGCCGTGGCGCCGGGACAGCCGGTGCATCGCTACAACCAGATCATCGGTTTCGCCACGCAGGCGATCGCTCCGGGTGATCATGTGCATGTCCACAACGTGGCGATGGGCGACTTCCAGCGCGATTACGCCTATAGCTCGCTTGTGAAGGAAACCCAGTACATCGAGCCGCCCGCGACCTTCATGGGCATCAAGCGCGACGAAGGGCGTGTCGCCACGCGCAACTACATCGGCATCCTGACGAGCGTTAACTGCTCGGCGACGGTGGCACGCATGATCGCCGAGCACTTCAAGAACCGGCTGGACGATTTCCCCAACGTCGACGGCGTGGTGGCGCTGACGCACAAGAGCGGCTGCGGCATGGCGTCCGAGGGCGAAGCGACCGATCTGCTCCGTCGCACCATCGCCGGCTATGCGCGGCATCCGAATTTTTACTCCACGCAGATCGTCGGCCTCGGCTGCGAGGCGAACCAGATCAACGCGCTCCTCGCCGCGCAGAAGCTCAAGCGCAGCGACAAGCTAGGCGCGTTTACCATCCAGGAGAAGGGCGGCACGCGCAAGGCGGTCGAGAACGGCATCGCGCGAGTGAAGGAGATGCTGCCCGAAGCGAACAAGGTGCAGCGCGAGCCGGTGCCGGCCTCGCATTTGGTTCTCGGACTGCAGTGCGGCGGCTCGGATGGTTACTCGGGCATCAGCGCCAATCCGGCGCTCGGGGCGGCTGTTGATCTGCTGGTACGCCATGGCGGCACGGCGATCCTGTCGGAGACGCCGGAGATCTACGGGGCCGAGCATCTGCTCACGCGCCGCGCGGTGAGCCGCGAGGTCGGCGAGAAGCTGATCGAGCGCATCAAGTGGTGGGAGGAATACACACGCCGCAACGGCAACGAGATGAACAACAATCCGTCGCCGGGCAACAAGGCCGGCGGGCTCACCACCATATTGGAGAAATCTCTAGGCGCGGTGGCGAAGAGCGGCACCACCAACCTGGTGGCCGTCTACGAATACGCGGAGCCCGTCACGGCGCCCGGCTTCGTCTATATGGATACGCCCGGCTACGACCCGGTCTCGGCCACCGGCCAGGTCGCCGGCGGCGCCAACATGATCTGCTTCACCACCGGCCGCGGCTCGGCCTACGGATGCAAGCCGGCGCCCTCGCTCAAGCTCGCCACCAATACGCTGCTCTTCGTGCACCAGGAAGACGACATGGACTTCAACTGCGGCACGATCATCGACGGCACCGAGACGATCGCCCAGGCGGGCGAGCGCTTCTTCCAGCTGATTCTCGAGACCGCCTCCGGCCGCAAGACCAAGAGCGA
>JAEKLK010000097.1 GCA_019509895.1 Betaproteobacteria bacterium
GCCGCCAGGGCATCTACTTCGCCATGATCACGCTCGCCCTCGCGCAGATGATCTTCTTCTTCGCCCTGCAGGCGCCGTTCACCGGCGGCGAGGATGGCATCCAGGCCGTGCCACGCGGTCGGCTGCTTGGCCTGCTCGACCTGTCCAACGTGTGGAACATGTACGGCACGGTGTTGGCCATCTTCCTGGCCGGCTTCCTGCTCATCTATCGCACGGTTCATTCGCCCTTCGGCCAGGTGCTCAAGGCGATCCGCGAGAACGAGGCGCGCGCCACCTCGCTTGGCTACGACACCAACCGTTACAAGCTGATGGCCTTTGTCCTGTCCGCCACGCTCTCGGGCGTCGCCGGCGCTACCAACGCGCTGGTGTTCCAGCTCGCGGCGCTCAACAGTGTGCACTGGAGCATGTCGGGCGAAGTGGTGCTGATGAACCTGGTTGGCGGCCTGGGCACCATCTTCGGCCCGGTGGTGGGCGCCTTCGTCGTGCTGGCGATGGAGAACTACCTCTCCACGCTCGGCTTCTGGGTGACCATCACCCAAGGCGCGATCTTCGTGCTGTGCGTGCTCGCCTTTCGCCGCGGCATCATCGGCGAGCTCGCGCGCCTCATCCGCAAACCGCTCTAGCGGCTGGCCGCGGCGAGCTGCTTCAGCGTAAAGAGGTAGCTCTCCTTGTCGAGCGGCTTGTGGCAGCCGAGGCACTCGGCCTGGTTGACGCCTGGCCGGTGCTGCTTGTCCGGCGTGAACACGGCGTAATTCCACTCGCCGTTGCGCAGCATCTCGGGGAAGTCCTTGCCCCAATCCTTGCCGGTCGCCATCGCGGTGTAGCCGACCAGCTTCTCCGGGACGTAGAAGCCATCGGCGCCCGCGACCGGAGTGTTGCTCGCGTCGAGCTTCGCCGCGTGCACCTCGACCAGGATCACGGTGCCATCGGGGATCGGCCTGCCTTCCTTCGCCGCCTGCAGCGCCGGCTTGTTCGCGTAGTACTGGCGCACCTGCTTCGCCCCGGGGAAGTTGATGGTGTGGTACCGGACGAAGCTCTCCTTGTAGCCCTCGGGAAAGGCGACGTGCGTCTTCGCAACGTTGGCGAGCTGCGCCGACTTGGCGCCTCTCTCAGCACCGGGCAGCGAGGCGAAGTACGCCGCCACATTGGCCATGTCGTCCGCGCCGAGCTGCGCCGCGATCGCGCTCATCGTGGCCGCCGGGCTGGTCGGCGTCTGCGCCCTGCGCAGGCCCTCCTTGAACGCCTTGAGCTGCGCCTCGATGTAGCCGGCGCGCTGAGCGGCGAGATTCGGAATGGTGTCGCTCACGCTCACGCCGTTCGCACCGTGGCACGCAGCGCACACGCTTGCCGCCTTCGCTTTACCGGCGTCGATATCCGCCGCTTGCGCGAGCGGTGCAATGAGAACCAGCGCAATGCCGAGCTTCGTCATGGACTCCTCCCTTCGCGCCATGCTAACCGCCCTAATTGGTGACAGTCACTATTTCTAATTAGTGACAGTCACCATTTAAGCGCCCATATTGAGCACCACGCCGGAGAGCTGTCCCGCTCGCGGCGAGGCGAGGAAGCAGACGGTGTTGCCGACCTGCTCGGGCTCGATGACGTTGCCCATCAGCTCCTCGTAGCGGCTTTCGTCGCCGAACTTCGCCTTCGCCTGTGTCTTCATGAGCGTGATGATGCGATCCGTCCGGGTCGACGGCGGATGCACGCCGATCACGCGCACACCGTGCTCGCGCGAGCCCTTGCCCATCGCCTTGGTGAAAGCGGCGAGGCCGGCGTTGGCCGCGGCACCGCACACGTATTCGAACGGATGGCTCTCGCCCGCCATGCCGATGACGTTGACGATGACGCCGCTCTTGCGCGCCTTCATGCGCGGATAGAGCTCGCGCGTCAGGTTGATGAAGCCGAAGACCTTGAGCTCCCACGCGTGGCGCCATTTCGCCTCGTCGAGCGCCTCGATCGTGCCGCCCGGGATGTCGCCGGCGTTGTTGACCAGGATGTCGACCCCGGCGCACTCTTCGGCGAGCCGCCGGAGCGCCGCGCCGTCGCGCAGATCGACCGAATGCGTCTTCACTTCGCCACTCAGGCTGCGTGCCGCCTGCGTCAGGCGATCCTTGTCGCGCGCGGCAAGGTAAATGCGGCAGCCCTCGGCAGCGAACGCCTTGGCGCACGCGAGGCCGATGCCTTTCGAGCCGCCGGTGATGAGAACTGATTTACCCTTGAGCTGCAGATCCATTTTCGTTTCCCAGGAGGAGAGTCGGATGCCCGCTTATATCATTGCCATGGTGAACATCAAGAACGCCGAGAAGTACCAGGAGTACGCGAAGCGCGCCGGCCCGGCGAACGCCAAGCACAACAGCCGCTTCCTGGTCCGCGGCGGCAACAAGACGACGCTGGAGGGCGACATCCCGTTCGAGCGCATCGTGGTGAGCGAATTTCCGGACGTCGAGACGGCGAAGAGGTTCTACAACTCGCCGGAGTACCAGGAGGCGCGCAAGCACCGCCTGGGCGCCGCCGACTTCCACATGGTGATCGTCGAAGGCGCCTGAGCGCCGGGCCGACCCGCCCGGCACGCGATCGCCATGGTATGGCCGCGTTGCGCTCGGCGGCGTGGGTCGCCGTCCCAGCTAATTGCCCTTGTAGTACCCGATGACGTCGCCTTCGGTGGTGACGCCGAGGCCGTTGAGGAGGCGGTTGGAGTAATTGAAGTAGGCGCAGACCTGGTTTACCTCCAGGATCTCGCCGTCGTCGCAGCCGGCGCCGCGCAGCGCCTCGATATCGGCCTTCGCCATGTCGCCTGGGCGGGCGGTGAGCTTGGCGACGTAGCGGACGAGCGCGAGCTCCTTGCCGGAGAAGGTCTGCTCCGGCGCGTTGGCTTCCAGTGCCGCCTTGATCGCAAAGGCGCGCTGGTCGTCATCCAGCAGCCGGCGCACGTTCATGAAATGGTGCGTCAGGCTGTAGTCGCAGCGGTTGACGATGCTCGTGCAGCAGGCGAGCACCTCGAGGAACCAGAACGGGAGCGTGTTGTCCGGGTTGTGCAGCACGCTCTTGTAGAGGGCCACGTGCCCGGCCATGGTATGCGGCCGCAGACTGTGGACGCGCATGACGTTGTCGACGGTGCCGTGCGGCGTGCGAACGCGCTCGAGCATCTCGCGCAGCGTCGGCGACGCCTCGTCGTCGGCAATCATGCGGATCCAGGCGCTCATTTCTCTTCCAGCAAGGCTTGGTAATCGACCACGGCGTCGGCGATCGCCGCGTCCAGCAGCCGGGCCCCATGCGCGGCGCTCGCGAGTGCTGAATGCGAACCGACGCGTCCATCCGGAAAATCGCGGCGATGCGTCGCCGCGTCGTAATGATTGTCACCGGCGTGGTCGCGCAGGAACTCCGGGGTGAGCCTCCTCGGCGGCTCGGCGGGCCCCGCGGCGATGAGCGCAGGGTAGAGCGCCTGGGTGATGGCCACCTCGCTCGGCGTCGCGTGCATGCCTTCCCAGTCGCCGAAAAGCTCGCGGCGCATGCGGTCCACCGTCGGTAGCTCCCACCAGCTGCGGATGCGCAGGCGAAGGCGCGTCTTGCCGCCGGCGAGGCTCTGCTCGCCATAGAGGTCCTGGAAGGCGGCCTTCGCCGGCGCGACGTTGCCGCCATGGCCGTTCACGAAGTAGAGGCGCTCGAAGCCGTGCCGGGCGAGCGAGCGCACGTAGTCCTCGATCAGGGCAATGAGGGTGCTCGAGCGCGCCGAGATGGTGCCGGCGAAGCCCAGGTTGAACTGCGCGGCGCCTATCGTGATGGCCGGTGCGACCAGTGCTCCGGCGCGTTCCGCCATGCCCTCGGCAATCGCCGTGGCGCACAGGGCGTCGGTGCCGATCAGTCCGTTGGGGCCGTGCTGCTCGGTAGAGCCCAGGGGCACCACCACGCCCTTCGAGCGCTTGAGGTAGGCGTCGACCTCCTGCCACGTCGAAAGCTGCAGCTTCAACTTACTGCAGCCACTTCTTCTGGAGCCCGTCGAAGAACTCGGAGCTGCGC
>JAEKLK010000098.1 GCA_019509895.1 Betaproteobacteria bacterium
CTGGGCGCGCGCTGCCGCAGCCGCTCGCGGCCCGCCTGGTCGAAGACGGCGAGCTCGATCTTCGTCCCGCCGAGGTCCACCCCCATTCGCAAAGGCCGGGCGTCCATTCGCGCATACCTTAGCAATCTGGAGACCGCGCAACGCCCCGGAACGGCAATAAGGCACAACAAGAGCGCCCGGCGCCCCCGTATGATCGCGGCCTATGGGGGAGATAAAGGCAGGGGAAATCAAGTCGCTCGGCCGGTACGAGGTGCGCGGCGTTCTCGGCAAAGGCGCCATGGGCGTGGTCTACGACGGCTACGACGCCCGGCTCAAGCGCCGCGTGGCGATCAAGACGGTGCAGACCGCCTCGCTCGACGAGGCGACCGCGCGCCACTACTCGAAGCGCTTCGAGCGCGAGGTAAAAGCGGTGGGGCGGCTCAACCACCCGAACATCGTCCAGGTGTACGACTTCGGCACCGAGGGCAGCCTCGCCTACATCGTCATGGAGTACATCGACGGCCGCGAGCTCAAGCAACGCTTCGACGCCGGCGAGCGCTTCGACTTGAAGGCAAGCGTGGCGCTGATGACGCAATTGCTGGACGCACTCGACGCCGCGCATGAGGCCGGCGTGATCCACCGCGATATCAAGCCCGCCAACGTGATGATCGACGCCCGCGGCGTCGCCAAGCTCACCGATTTCGGCGTCGCCCGCATCACGCAGGGCGAAGGCGAGAATGCCGAGGCGACGCGCGTCGGCGCGATCGTCGGCACGCCCTCGTACATGTCGCCCGAGCAGATCCAGGGCGATGCGATCGACCGCCGCAGCGACATCTTCTCGGCGGGCGTGCTCTTCTATCAGCTGCTCACCGGGCGCAAGCCGTTCGAGGGAGAACAGTGGGCGCTCGCGCGGAAAATCGTTCAGGACGACCCGGTGTGGCCGTCGTTGCTCGCGCCGTTCTCGACCGACATCGATCGCGTCGTCGCGCGCGCCATGGCCAAGCTGCCGGACGCCCGCTACCCGAACGCGCGGCTATTCGCCGACGCGCTGCGGCGCATCGCGGCCGGCAAGCCGCCCGAGAGCCCGGACGAGACCGTGGTCATGACGGCGCCCGCGGCCAACGAAGCTGAAATCGAATTCTGGAACGAAGTGAAGGACAGCAACGATCCGGAAGATGTCGTCCTGTACATCGCGCAGTTCCCCGAGGGCATGTTCGTCGACCAGGCGCGCAAGCTCATGCGCAGCCTGCGCCGGAAGAAGAAAAAGCGCGCCTAGCGATACCTCGGCTGTCGTCCCCGCGAAGGCGGGGATCCCGTTTAGAAAATCAGGAAGTCCGCGAAGAACCGCGCTAGATCAGCCCCAGGTGCCGCAATTCCGCCTTGCCGTAGGCGTACAGGATCGGCGCCGCCACCAGGCCCGGCAGGCCGAACGCCGCCTCGAAAGCGAGCATCGCGCAGAGCAGCTCCCACGACGCGGCCCTGATGTGGCCGCCGATGATGCGCGCGTTCATGAAGTACTCGAGCTTGTGCACGACGATCAGGAAGACGAACGACGCGACGGCCAGGCCGAGCGAGTACGACAGGCTGACGATGACGATGGCGGTATTCGAGATAAGGTTGCCGAAGATCGGCAGCAGGCCGCCGACGAAGCACAGCGCGACGAGTGACTTGCTGAAGGGCAGTTCGATGCCCAGGAGCGGCAGCGCGACCAGCAGGTAGAGGGCGGTGAAGACGGTGTTGATGGCCGAGATCTTCACCTGCGCGAATACCACATTGCGAAAGGAATGGGCCAGGGTCTGCACCCGCTCGCTCGCCTCGCGCAGCAGCACGCTCTTCTGCCCCTGCGCATGCGCTTCGCGGAAGCAAATGATCGCGCCGATCACCATGCCGAGCAGTACGTGCAGCAGCGTCACGCCGAAAGTATGGCCGGCATGCTGCAGATCCGCGGCGTGCGAGCGCAGCCAGTCGACGATGGCGACGCGCAGCGCGTCGGCGTCCTCCGGAATGTACTGGACGAGCCACTCGGGCAGCGAGGCGCGCGAATTGGCGAGGATGTCGGCCAGCCGCGCGAGCAGCGCCCCCGGGCTCGCGCCTTCGCTGCGCAGGACCGCAACCGTCGCGAAGAGCCCGCCGAGGAGCGCGCCGATCACCAGCGCGGCAATCAGGCCGACGCTCAGCAGCCGCGCGCGGCTGGCGCCGTGCGCGCCGTAAGTGATGCGCGGTGCGAGCAGATGCACGAGCTCGTGTACCAGCAGGCCACCGAGCAACGCGCCGGTGAGCCCGTACTGCAGCACGAAGAAGAGGCCGAGCACCATGGCGGCGATCGCCGCGATGCGCGCCTGCCGCTCGGTGACGAGCGGCGCGCGATGATCGTCTAGCCGCACTGCGCCAGCCACTCCTGCAACCAGGCGCGCGCGGCCGCCGGGTTGGCGAGGCGCCAGCGCGCTGCGCTCGGGCCGGGGCCGACCTTGATCGAGTGGCCGCCCATCCTCTCCAGGACCCGGAAGCCGTGCTCGTCGGTGAGGTCGTCGCCCAGGAATACCGGCGTTCGTACCGCGAAGGGCTTCTCACGCATGAACGCTTCGATGGCGCGGCCCTTGTCGTGGCCGGCGGGCTTGAGCTCCGCGACCATCTTGCCGCGCTGCACTTCCACGCCTTCGCCCACGGCGCGCGCCGCCTCGCGCACCACCGCGTGCGCGGCGCCGGCGAGGCGCGGCGCCAGGCGATAGTGCAGCGCCATGCTGTAGCCCTTGTTCTCGAACACCAGGCCGGTGTGCCGCTCGGCGAAGGCGCGGATCATGTCGGCCGCGCGCGCCAGCATGTCGGTGGAGAAGGACGGCCGGTGCACGCGGCCGCGCGCGTCGCGGCGCTCGACGCCGTGCTGGCCCGCGGCCGGCAGCTTGAGCGGCATGAAGAGCTCGTCGATCATCGCCAGCGACCGGCCCGAGACGAGCGCGAGCGCGCCGCCCGCCTTGTCGTAGAGCGCGGCGACGAGCTTGGTGTCGGCTCGCAGCGTGTGCACCGCGCGGGGCGTTGGTGCGATATCGAGCAGCGTCCCGTCGATATCGAGAAAGAACGCCCAGTCCCGGGCGAACGGGGGCCGCGCGTTCGCCATCCTCCTCCTAGGCCGCAGCTTCCGCTTTGCGCCGCGCGGCGCGCGTGCGGGCGAGCACGCGCTTCCGGTGGCGCATGCGGGCCGCGTCGAGCAGCATGCGACCCGCCCAGCGGAAAACGTTGAACTCCTGCACCAGGTTCCTCATGCTGCGCAGCCGTGCGCGTTGCTCTTCGGGCGACATGGTGAGCGCGAGATGCAGCGCCGCCGCGCTCTGCTCGAAATCGTAGGGGTTGACGATCAGCGCCTCGGCGAGCTCGCGCGCCGCGCCGGTGAACTGCGACAGGATCAGCACGCCCTTCTCGTCGTCGCGCGCCGCGACGAACTCCTAGGCGACCAGGTTCATGCCGTCGTGCAGGCTCGAGACCACGCACACTTCGCTCGCGCGGTAGAGCTCGTAGACCTGGGCCGCGTCATGGTGCTCGATCTTGAGGATGATCGGCTGGTAATCACTTTTGCCGAAGCGCTCGTTGATGCGGGCCGCCTCCGCGCGCACCCGCTTGTCGAGATTCTGGTACTCGTCGATCGAGCTGCGCGAGGGCGCGGCAACCTGGATGAAGGAGAACTGGCCGATCCAGCGCGGCTCGAGCTCGAGCAGCCGCTCGACGGCGCTGAAGCGCTCCAGTATGCCTTTGGTGTAATCGAGGCGGTCGACGCCCACCCCAAGCTTCACTTCCGCCGCCAGGCCGAGGCGCTCGCGCACGCGGCGCCGGCATTCGGGCACCGGCGGCTGCACCTGCAGCGCGGCCGGTGGCCACTCGATCGAGATCGGGTAGCGGCGCACCTCCGTCGCGTCGCCGCCGTAGGAGATGGAGAACGTTTCCCGGTCGACGCGCGCTTCCAGAAACCGGTCGACCGTGTCGAAGAAGTTGTTGCAGTGGAATTGCGTGTGGAAGCCGAGGATCGACGAGCCGAGCATGC
>JAEKLK010000099.1 GCA_019509895.1 Betaproteobacteria bacterium
CATGCGCCAATATAGCCCCGGTTCTTAAGCCGCGCTTAAGAGTGCGCGTGCCACTGTGCTAGCCTCGAATCATGCGCGTGCTCGTCGTTGAAGACGATCCGATGATCGGCCGCGCCGTGCTGGCAGGGCTGCACGAGCAGGGCTACGCGGTCGATTGGGTGCGGGACGGAGCCGAGGCCGAGCTCGCGCTCGCGCACGCGGTGTACGACGTGGCGCTCCTCGACCTAGGATTACCCAGGAAGGACGGCCTGGAGGTGTTGAAGGGCGTGCGCCGCGCCAAGAACGATCTGCCCGTTCTCATCATCACCGCGCGCGACGCGGTCGCCGATCGCATCGCCGGCTTGGACAGCGGCGCCGACGATTACCTGGTGAAGCCCTTCGACCTCGACGAGTTGCTCGCCCGCACGCGCGCGGTCATCCGCCGCCACGGCGGCCGCGGCCAGAGCGAGATCAGTTACGGCGCGCTCATCCTCGACCCGGCGCGCCGGCGGGTGCTCTTCCAGGGAAGCGAGGTGGAACTTTCGCCGCGCGAATTTGCGGTGCTGGAAGCGCTGCTGAAGGAGCCCGGCGCGGTCGTGTCGCGCGAGCGACTCGAGGACGCGGTGTACGGCTGGGGCGAGGAAGTCGGCTCGAACTCGATCGAGGTCCACGTGCACCACCTGCGCCGCAAGCTTGCGCCGCAGCTCATTCGCAACGTGCGCGGCGTCGGCTACCGCATCGCGCGCTTGCCTTGACGGTTTTTCGTTCACCGTGAGATCGATCCGCAGAACGCTGGTGTGGTGGCTGGTCGGCGGTCTCGCGGTCGGCAGTCTGGCGGTGCTCGCCGGCACCTATCTCCTCACGCGCCATCAGGTCGGCCGCATGTTCGACGACGAGCTGCGCCAGGTAGCGCTTGCCGTGCACGTGCGCGAGGACTGGATGCAAACGCAGCGCGTGCGCATCGCGCGGCCGGGATTCGAGCTGGCGGTGCGCGCCTACGACGCCAAGGGTCGACTGTTCTTCGAGACGCTGCTGCCGACGCTGCCGGCGGACGCGCCGCAGATCTTCCAGGAAGGCCTGACGAACATCGATACGGCCGAAGGCCGCTGGCGGCTCTACACGCACGTTACGCCGGAGGGCATCGTACAGGTCGGACAGCCGCTGGCGGCACGCGACGCGCTCGCCCGCGAGCTGTCAGTGCCCGTGCTCATGCCGATGCTGCTCCTGATTCCGCTTCTCGCCGCGCTCATTGGCTGGGCGCTATCGCGCGGCCTCGCGCCGCTCGGCGAGGCATCGCGCTCGGTCAGCGATCGCGACGTGTCGCGTCTGGATCCGCTCCCGACCCACGGCGTGCCGCGCGAGCTCGCGCCCCTCGGCTCGAACCCGGCGTGCCGCTCGGGCCGTTCCTGCCGGTCGACCTCGCCCGGGTCGCGCGCGAGGTCGTCGGTCAGCATGCCGCGCACGCCGATGAGGCCGGCGTCGATCTAGGTGCCGAGGCGCCTGCGCCGGCGTTCGTGTCCGGCATCGAGGCTGAGCTGCAATCGCTCGTCGCGAACCTCGTAGACAACGCTCTGCGCTACGCGCCACCCGGCACCGCGGTCACCGCGTTCGTAAGCCAGGTGGACGAGCGCGTCAGCTTATGCGTCGTGGACGGCGGGCCCGGCATTCCGGCCGCTGAACGAAGCCGCGTCTTCGAGCGCTTCCACCGCCTGCCGGGCGACGAGACGCCGGGCAGCGGCTTGGGACTTTCGATTGCCAAGGCGATCGTCGAGCGCCATCGCGGCGCGATCATGCTGGAAGATACGAACGCCGAGCTTGATCCGCCCGGGCTTGCGGTGCGCGTTACGTTGCCGGCATTGCCGCTTCGCCCGCCGGCGTACGTAGCCGAGCGGGCCCGAACCGAAGGTCCGCCGCTCGCGCGCGCCGACGCCTAGCGCGCTTCCTCAAGCGTCCGGCGGCCGCGCCAGCCGCTCCAGTATTCCCGCAATGGCCGACTCGCGTACCTTGAGCGTGACCTGCGCGCCGTCCTGATCCTCGAAGATGAGCAACAGCTCGCCCGTCTCTTCGTAGTCGTCGGTCTTGGAAAATTCTTTCAGCTCGACGAGCGCGAAGGGGTAATAGACGGCGACGCCACCGGTACCCGTCTTGACCTCCTTGGGCAGCACGCTAGTCGCGCGCCGCCGGCAAGACAAGCCGCAGTGCATCGAAAGCGCTGTCGCTAGCGCGCTACGTCAGGTCGAAACGGCGCTGCAAACGCCTTTCAGCGCTCGGCGGCGACGACTGACAGATCGAGCCGGCGCGCGCCGCGCAGGAGCGTAAGGACGCTCTCGCCGCCGATGCGCTCACCGGTGAGCAGGCGATGCAAGTCATCGATGCCGTTCACTGCCTGCCCGCCGAACCGGACAATAAGATCACCGGCTTCGGCCCCCGCCTTCGCCGCCGGACCGCTTTTCTCTACCGACTCGATACGCACCGCGCGCTCGTTGTCGAGCGTGAAGTGGCGCGCCAAGCGCCGCGCGAGCGGCACGGTAGCGCCGGCGAGCCCGAGATAGCCACGCCGCACGCGTCCATCCCTCAGCAGCTGCACGACGACCGCCTTCACCGTATCGATGGCGGTCGCGAAGCAGATGCCCTGCGCGCCTGGAATGATCGCCGTATTGACGCCGATGACCTCGCCGCGCGAATCGACCAGCGGCCCTCCGGAGTTGCCCGGATTGAGCGCCGCATCGGTCTGCAGCACATCGTCGATCAGCCGCCCGCTCTGCGCGCGCAGGCTGCGGCCGAGCGCGCTCACCACGCCCGCCGTGACCGTATGCTGGAAGCCGTACGGATTGCCGATCGCGATCGCCAGCTGGCCGACGCGGAGCTCGCGCGACGAGCCCAGACGCGCCGCCGGCAGCGCCGCGCCGCCGAGGCGAATCACCGCGATGTCGGTATCCGGATCCTCGCCGACCGGATGGGCGTCGCGGCTCGAGCCGTCGGCAAACGTCGCGACGATGCGCCGCGCGCCATGCACTACATGACTGTTCGTGAGCAGCAGTCCGTCCGGCGTAAAGGCGAAGGCAGAGCCGCTACCCGCGCGCCTATCGAACGCCACCTGCAGATGCGCCACCGCCGGCGCCACCGCCTCCACTGCGGCGACCACCGCAGCGGAATAGGCATCGAGTAGCGCGCCGTTGTCGGCGGCAGCCGCGCGCCCCGGCTCGCCGCGTGCGCTTTCATTCAGGAGGAATTGGGGAACCGGTTCCACGATGGCCGCCGTCTGCCTAGGTGCGGGCAGCGAACCGCCTTTGCAAGGCGCCGGCGGCCCGGCCAAAAGGCTAGCCGCTAGAGCGGCAGCCAGACGAGTCCGGCTTGGCTCCGGTAATAAACGCGCGACGCCTTGGCGTAAATCGCTCTCTCGGGGACGAAGCCGAAAAATCGGCTGTCGCGACTGTTTCCGCGCGCATCACCCAGGACGAAAACCTGGCCCGCCGGAACGCGCATCGGCGCGACATCCGGGCCACCGCCGAAGTGCAGATTCAGCCTCACGCCGTCCTCAGGCGCGCCGTTCACAATCACGTGACCGTCCTTCACCTCGACGAGATCGCGCGACAGCGCGACCACCCGCTTGATGAGACGCGTTCCATCGGCCGGCGAATCGAAGACCACGATATCGCCGCGAGCAACACGGGCGCCTTCGCTCAGCTTGACGAGCGTGAATGGCAGGCGAAATCCATAGGTCTGCTTGTCGACGAGCACGCGATCGCCGGGTAGCAGCGTCGGCTCCATCGAGCCGCTCGGCACGACATAGTGGTCGGCGAGCGACGAACGCGCCGCCAGCAGCAAGGCGATCGTCAGTCCGAACGATAGGTATTCGCGAAGCCACTTCCTCATCGAGACCTCCACAGGCTAACGCCCGGAATGAGACCCGTCATTTCAGCTCGAGTTCGATGAAACTAAACTCATGCGGGTTTGCGTTGACGATGTTGTGCTCGACGCCCGCCGGACGAGCATAAGTTTGACCGAACCGCAGCTCGGTCTCCACGTTGCCGCCAGCCGTTTCGGCCAGAAGGCGGCCCGCGGTGAGACAGACCACGACATAGTCGTGCGCATGGCGGTGCCATCCCGTTTCGGCGCCTGGCGCAAGGCGCCACTCCGTGATGATCACTCGCTCGGTTTCCTGCAGCAGATGGCCGCTCCCGCGGGGCCGTGCGTTTGCCATTCGTTATGTGCCCTTCTTCTGATTGGTCACTGGCAGCGGACTGGTAAGCGGATGGCCGGCGAAGAAGACCCACATGCGCTCGTTGATGTCGGCGTGGCTCGCCCATGCGTGCCCGAGGCCAGGCACTTCGACATAGTTCACCTCGTGACCTTCGCGCCGGTACTTGTCCGCGTTCTCGCGCGCAAAGGCGACCGGAAGGATGAAGTCCGCCGTCCCGTGCACGATCATCACCGGAAACTTGCGCGCCGCGTTGATGCCGCCAAGCGTCTGCAGGCCGAGCACTCCGGAGTGCGAGGCGGCCGCAGCGATGCTCGTCGAGCGCTCCGTAGCGAGCAGTTGCGCCAAGTAACCGCCGTTCGACATGCCGAGCACGTACACGCGGTCGCGGTCGATGCGGTAGGTTTTCGAGAGGTGTGCGAGCAACGCATCGAAGAACGCGATGTCGGCTTGCACCTTGTCCGGCAAGATGCCCCAGACACCGCCGACGGCATCTGGATAAACCATGATGAAGCCATGGCGCTAGGCGGTCTCGTTGAGCTTCGTGTACTTGGGCATCACGTCCTTGCTGTCCACCAGCATGCCGTGAAACGCGACCACGAGCGGCGCCGGGCGGTTGAGCGCGACGCTGGTCGGCACAAACAGGCGGTACACGCGCTTCGTGCGTCCGACCGTTAGCGACTCGTCGGCGAACTCCCCGCGCTTTGCCTGCGGGGGAACGCTGTCGACTTCGGGCGCACTGGCGCATCCCTGGCCGAGCATCATTACCGCAAGCGCGAGCAACGCGCAGCACGCTGCGCGCATTACCCGCGGCTGCCTCGTCAAAAGAATCCCTCAAGGAACGCCGCGGCTTCGTCGGAGATGCCAACGATCTTGTCGGTTGCCTGACGATAGAACTTGAAATTGAGTTCCGTCTCGGGCCGCCC
>JAEKLK010000191.1 GCA_019509895.1 Betaproteobacteria bacterium
GTACCCTCGGCGAAGCGCGTCTGGGCGCCGTGTGGCGAGACGTGACGGCCACGACCGTCACCGGACCCGAGGTGCTGCCGGAAGCCAAAGAAAGAACCGCGGGACTGCGCGCGGTGCTGTATGTGGACCAGCTGGACAACGCGTGGTTTCCCCGGGCCGGCTACCGAACGACGGCGAGTGCCTATGCCGCGGAAGAATCCTTCGGCTCCGACCATGAATATCGCAGGCTCGACGGCGAGGCCGTCGCCGTGCGCACCTGGGGCGTGCATACGCTCAATCTCAAGCTCGCCGGCGGCACCGATCTTCAGTCGAAGATGCCGGCGTACGAGAATTTCAGGCTCGGCGGACCGCTGCGCCTGTCGGGCTACCGCATCGACGAATTCTCCGGCGACCGCTACGCGTTCGGCCGCCTCATGTACTACAACCGCGCAATACCGCTGCCGGACATATTGGGTTCCGGCCTTTTTGCGGGCGCGTCGCTCGAAGTGGGAAAGATGCAAGCCCGCTCGGCCGGCCAAGGCTCCGTCGGCACGATTTTCTCCGGATCAATATTCCTCGCGGCCAGTACCTTCGCCGGTCCGGCGTATTTCGGATTCGGTCTGGGCGAGAACGGCAACTACAGCGTATATCTGCTGCTCGGCGCGCCCTGAGCGCTCGACGGAATTTTCCATCCGACCCAGTGTGCCTGGCGACGTGGGACCAAGGTCCAATGGTCGGCCGCGCGTCCAAGTCCTAGATTGCATCGACTTCATCAGTGAGGGGCATCGATGCAATACGTCGGTAATAAATACGCGCTCGCGGTTTCAGCAGCACTGATGGCCGCGGGTGCGGCGCAGGCGCAGGCGCCGGCGCGCATGACCGCGCCCGACTCGGCCGCCGAGGAAGGTGTGAAGGGCCAGCCGCGGGTCGAGGTGACGGGCAAGATCCAGGGCGACTTCATCTACGACTTCAAGCGCGTCGATCCGGACTGGAACATGACGTTGCGGCCGTCGAAGATTCCGATCAACTGCCCGGGCACGCCGGGCTGCGGCAAGGACGGCGAAACCGTGTTCAGCGTGCGGCAGACCTCGATCGCCTTTCGGGCGTTCGTGCCGACGCGCGCGGGCGAGCTGAAGACCGAGCTCAGCCTCGACCTTTTCCAGCCGCAATCCGCCTCCACCGCTTTCCGCCTGTTGAACGCGTACGCGAGCATCGGCAACTGGAGCTTCGGCCAGTACTACACGCTCTTCATGAACTTCGACGCGTTCCCGAACACCATCGACTACTGGGGACCGAGCGGCATGACGTTCGTGCGCAATCCGCAGATCCGCTACACGATGCCCCTGGCCGGCGGCCAGAAGCTCGCCGTGTCGCTGGAAGCGCCCGGCTCCGCCATCGATACCGGCAAGGTCGCCGTCGCCGATCCGAGCCTGAGCGTGCGCGCGAGGACGCGGCTGCCCGACATCATCGGCCGCTGGAGCACCGAAGGCGATTGGGGTCAGCTCCAGGTCGCCGGCGTGCTGCGCGACATTTCGTACGAGACCACCAACACGCCGAACAACGAGCCGTCGGGCTCCAAGACCGGCGGCGGTGTGAGCATAAGCGGCTTCTACAACCTCGGCAAGACGAAGAACCGCATCACCGGCCAGTTGGTGGCGGGCCGCGGCATCGCCAGCTACATGAATGACGGCGGCGTCGACCTCGGGCCGGGCAGCGGCCTGCAGGCCGAGACGGTCAAGTCGGTCGGCGCCTTCCTGTACTACGACCATTACTGGAGCGACCGCTGGTCGAGCTCGATCGGCGGTAGCGCGCACCGCCAGACGAACACCGAGGGCCAGTTCTTCAACGCCTTCCACCAGGGCACCTACTCGTCGGTGAACCTGCTGCACTACCCGGCGAAGAACGTGCTGGTGGGCGGCGAGCTCCTCTACGGCAAGAACGAGCAGAAGGGCGGCCAGACCGCCACCGACCATCGCGTCCAATTCTCGGCGCAGTTCAAATTCTGATGGACTTCCTGCAAGGGTTTCCGGTCGCGATCATCGACGAGGACTTCGACGAGAAGACCGCCGCCGGCCGCGGCATGCGCCAGCTCGCCCAGGCGATCGAGAAGGAGGGCCTGCGCATCGTTTCCGGCCTGTCCTACGACGACGCGGAGCGCCTGGTCCACGTGTTCAACAGCGAGTCGTGCTGGCTCGTGTCGATCGACGGCGCCGAGGCGAACCCGGCGCAGTGGAGCCGGCTGGAGCAGGTGCTCGCCGCCAAGCGCCGCCGCAACGACCGCCTGCCGATATTCCTCTTCGGCGACGAGCGCACGGCGGAAACGGTGCCGGCCGCGGTGCTCAAGCACGCCAACGCCTTCATGCGGCTTTTCGAGGACTCGCCCGAGTTCCTGGCGCGCGCCATCGCGCAGTCGGCGCGCAACTACCTCGATCGGCTGCCGCCGCCGATGTTCAAGGCGCTGATGGAGTACACGCTGCATGGCGCCTATTCGTGGCATACGCCCGGGCACGGCGGCGGCGTCGGCTTCCGCAAGAGCCCCGTCGGGCAGATGTTCTACCAGTTCTTCGGCGAGAACACGCTGCGCTCCGATGTCTCGGTATCGGTCGGCGCACTCGGCTCGCTGCTGGACCACACCGGCCCGATCGCCGCCGGCGAGCGAAACGCCGCGCGTATCTTCGGCGCCGACGAGACGCTGTTCGTGGTCGGCGGCACCTCGACCGCCAACAAGATCATCTGGCACGGCATGGTGGGCCGCGGCGATCTCGTGCTCTGCGACCGCAACTGCCACAAGTCGATCCTGCATTCGCTCATCATGACCGGCGCGACGCCGATCTACCTCGTACCGTCGCGCAACGGCCTGGGCATCATCGGCCCGATCTCGCGCGACCAGTTCACCCGCGAGTCCATCGAGAAGAAGATCGCCGCCAGCCCGTTCGCGCGCGAGACGAGCGGCAAGGTCCGCCTGATGGTCATCACCAATTCGACCTACGACGGGCTTTGCTACAACGTCGACGCGATCAAGGAGTCCCTCGGCGACGCCGTGGAAGTGCTGCATTTCGACGAGGCGTGGTACGCCTACGCCACCTTCCACGAGTTCTACGACGGCTACCACGGCATCTCGTCCACGAACCCGGCGCGCTCGCCGCACGCCATCACTTTCGCGACGCATTCGACGCACAAGCTGCTCTGCGCGCTGTCGCAGGCGTCGATGATCCACGTGCAGCACGGAAAGACCCGGCGCCTCGACATGACGCGCTTCAACGACGCGTTCATGATGCACACCTCTACCAGCCCGCAGTACGGAATCATCGCCTCGTGCGACGTGGCCGCGGCGATGATGGAGCAACCCGCCGGCCGGGCCCTCGTTCAGGAGACGATCGACGAGGCGCTCGGCTTCCGCCGCGCGATGAGCTCGGTCAAGCAGCAGCTCAAGGGCAGCTGGTGGTTCGATGTCTGGCAGCCCGAGGCGATTACCTCGCAGTCTGCGGCGGACAAGGCCGCCTGGGTGCTGAAGCCCAAGGACGCGTGGCACGGCTTCGAAGGGCTCGCGGCAAACCACGTGCTGGTCGACCCGATCAAGGTGACCCTCCTGACGCCGGGCATGTCGGCCGACGGCTCGATGCACAAGAGCGGCATCCCGGCGGCCGTGGTGGTCAAATTCCTCTCGAGCCGGCGCATCGAGATCGAGAAGACCGGGCTCTACTCGTTCCTGGTGCTCTTCTCGATGGGCATCACCAAAGGCAAGTGGAGCACGCTGGTCACCGAGCTACTCAACTTCAAGGATCTCTACGACGCCAACGCGCCGCTAAAGCGCGCGCTGCCAGCGCTCGCGGCCGCGCATCCGGAGGTCTACGAGCTCGTCGGGCTGCGCGAGCTGTGCGACGGCATTCACAAGGTTTACCACGACGACCACGTCGCCAAGGCGCAGAAGGACATGTACACGACGATCCCGGAAATGGCGCTGCGGCCGGCGGACGCCTACGACCACCTGGTGCACGGGCGCGTCGAGGCGGTCGAGATCGACGAGCTGATGGAGCGCATCCTCGCGGTGATGCTGGTGCCCTACCCGCCCGGCATCCCGCTGATCATGCCGGGCGAGCGGCTGACCAAGGCGACGAAGTCGATCCAGGACTACCTGCTCTACGCGCGCGAGTTCGACAAGAAATTCCCCGGCTTCGAGAGCGACATCCACGGGCTGCGCTTCGAGCCGCTGCAAGGCGGCGGTCGCCGCTACATGGTCGACTGCGTCGCCGAGAGCAAGGTCAAGGCGCGCCGGTGATACGGCGCTTCAGGGTTCAAATCTACCGGGTGGAGGAATAATGCTTACGCCCAGTGCAGGTCCTCTTCAGCCGCGCGTGCTGATGGTCGATGACGCGCTCGGCCGGCCAGAAACCGCCGTCGGCCGCGCCGCCGAAGCGATCGCCGCCGGCCTGGCGGGGCGCAACTGCGATGTCGTTAGAGCGCTGTCCTTCGATGACGGCGAAGCGATCGTCGGCTTCGACGCTTCCCTGCGCGCGGTGCTGGTCAACTGGCACCTCGGCACCGGTGGCCAGACGGCGCACGAGCAGGCGCCGGCGCTGCTGCGCAAGCTGCGCGAGCGCCATCCCCACGTGCCGGTGTTCATGACCGCGGACCGCAAGCTGGTCAAGGGGACGATGACCATCGAGATCGCCGAGATGGTCGACGAGTTCGTCTGGCTGCTGGAAGACACCGCCGACTTCGTCTCCGGTCGCGTCATGGCGGCGATCGAGCGCTACCGCGCCCAATTGCTGCCGCCTTACGCGCGCGCGCTCGCGGTGTACTCGCAGCTGCGCGAACACTCCTGGTCGGCGCCCGGACACCAGGGCGGCATCGCCTTCACCAAGCTGCCCGCCGGCCGCGCCTTCTTCGATTTCATGGGCGAGAACCTCTTCCGCACCGACATGGGCATCGAGCGCGGCGCGCTCGGCTCGCTGCTCGACCACACGGGCGTGGTGGCCGAGAGCGAGAAGTACGCCGCGCGCGTCTTCGGCGCGCACCGCAGCTACTCCGGCGTGGTCGGCACCTCGGGCTCGAACCGCTCGATCATGCAGGCGTGCATGAAGGCCGACGACCTCGTCATCCTCGACCGCAACTGCCACAAGTCGATCGAGCAGGGCCTGATGCTGACCGGCGCGCGCCCGGTGTACCTGGTGCCGACACGCAATCGCTACGGCATCATCGGCCCGCTCTCGCCTTCCGAGATGCAGCCGGAGACGATCCAGGCCAAGGCCAAGGCGAGCCCGCTGACCCGGAAAGTAGCCGGGCAGAAGCCGGTCTATGCAGTCGTCACCAACAGCACTTACGACGGCCTTTGCTACAACTCGGCACGCGTCGAGGCGATCCTCGCGAAGTCGAGCGACCGCGTCCACATGGACGAAGCGTGGTACGGCTACGCGCGCTTCAACCCGATGTACCAGAACCATTTCGCCATGCGCGGCGATCCGGCGAGCCACAAGGGACCCACCGTGTTCGCCACGCATTCCACGCACAAGCTGCTGGCGGCGCTCTCGCAGGCCTCCTACATCCACGTGCGCGACGGCAAAGGCGCGATCGACCATCATCGCTTCAACCAGGCGTACATGATGCACACGAGCACCTCGCCGCTCTACGCCATCGTCGCGTCGAACGACATCACCTCGGCGATGATGGACGGCGCCGGCGGCCGCTCGCTCACGCAGGAGGTAATCAACGAGGCGGTCGACTTCCGTCAGGCGGTGGGCCGCGTGCGCCGCGAATTCGAGAAGAAGAACGACTGGTTCTTCCAGCCGTGGAACGCAGAGCGGGTGAACAAGGTGCCATTCGAGGACGTGCCGGCCGAGAAGCTGGCGCTCTCCCAGGAGCCGTGGATTCTCCGGCCGGGCGACAAGTGGCACGGGTTCGACGAAGTGGCCGATGAGTGGTGCATGCTCGACCCGATCAAGGTGAGCATCCTCTCGCCCGGCATGGGCGAGGACGGCAAGCTGGAGAAGACCGGCGTGCCGGCGGCGCTGGTCAACGCCTGGTTCACGCGCTTCGGCATCGTGCCGACACGCGTCACCGACTTCCAGGTGATGTTCCTGTTCTCGATTGGCGTGACGCGCGGCAAGTGGGGCACGCTCCTCACCAACCTGCTCGCGTTCAAGCGCGACTACGACGCGAACCGCCCGGTGGCGCAGTCACTGCCGGAAATCGCGGCGGCTTATCCGCAGCGCTACAGCACGATCGGCATGCGCGAGCTCGGGGACCAGCTGTTCGACTACCTGCGCGAGAACCGGCCGGGCGATGTGCTGAACGCCGCCTACGAGACGCTGCCCGCGCCCGACATGACGCCGCGCGAGGCCTATGAGCGGCTGGTGGCGGGCGAAAGCGAGCTGGTCTCTTCCGACCGGCTCGCCGGGCGCACCGCGGCGAACGCGTTGATGCCCTACCCGCCGGGCATCCCGATGCTGATGTCGGGCGAGAACTTCGGCGCCGCCAATTCGCCGCAGATCGCCTATCTCAAGATGATGGAGAAGCGCGAGAAGAATTTTCCCGGCTTCTCCGGAGTGATCGAAGGCGCCGAGCTGCACGACGGCGTATACCAAGTGTTGTGCGTCAAGAAATAGGAGAGAGAAATGGCTAGCGGCGCGAAGAAGATGACGATGATGCAGCTCACGCTGGTCGTCGCGGTCAACATGATGGGCTCCGGCATCATCATGCTGCCCACCAACATGGCGAAAGTCGGCGCGATTTCGCTTCTTTCCTGGATCGTCACCGCGCTCGGCTCCATGGCGATTGCCTATGGCTTCGCGCAGGCAGGGATATTCAACCAGAGGTCCGGTGGCATGGCCGCCTACGCCGAGGATGCCTACGGCAAGGACGGCTACTTCCTCACCTTCCTGCTCTACTTCGTGTCGCTCGCCATCGGCAACGTGGCGATCGCCATCTCGGCGGTCGGCTATCTCGCCGGCTTCTTTCCCGGCATGTCGGCCACACCGATCGCCACGTGCGTCAGCGTGATCGCGCTCATCTGGCTCACCACGGTGGCCAACTTCGGCGGCCCCTCGATCACCGGAAAAATCGGCGCCGTGACGGTGTGGGGCGTGATCGTGCCGGTCGCCGGCCTGTCGCTCATCGGCTGGTTCTGGTTCAAGGGCGACATCTTTGCGCAGGCCTGGAATCCCAAGGGCATGCCGCTCTTCGAAGGCATGGGCTCGAGCATCGCCCTCACGCTGTGGGCGTTCCTCGGCATGGAGTCGGCGGCGCAGAACTCCGACGCGGTCGAGAACCCGAAGCGCGATGTGCCGCTCGCCTGCATGCTGGGCACGCTCGGCGCCGCGGTGGTCTACGTGCTCTCCACCACCGTCATCCAGGGCATCGTGCCGAACGCCGAGCTCGCCAACTCCACGGGGCCGTTCGCGCTCGCCTACGCCAAGATGTTCAACCCGACCATCGGCTCGATCATCATGGCGCTCGCGGTGATTGCCTGCCTGGGCTCGCTCCTCGGCTGGCAGTTCACCATCGCGCAGACCGCCAAGGCCGCGGCCGCCGACCGCTTCTTCCCGACGCTGTTCTCGCGGGAGAATCGCCTCGGGGCGCCGGTGGCTGGCATGGTGATCATGGCCGTCGTGCAGACGGCGATGGCGCTCTCGACCATCTCGCCCTCGCTCTCGGAGCAGTTCAGCGCGCTCGTCAATCTCGCCGTGGTGACCAACGTCATCCCGTACATCATCTCGCTCTCGGCGCTGGTGGTGATCATGAAGAAGGCCAACGTGCCGCAGCGCACCTACAAGCTGAACGTCGCCGTCATGCTCGTCGCCGTGCTGTACTCGACGTACGCGATCTACGCCTCCGGCAAGGACGCGGTGCTCGGCGGCACGATCGTGCTCGCGCTCACCTACATCCTCTACGGCTTCCTCGCGCCGCGCTTCACCGCCGGAGTCGCCGAAGCCGGCGTGCGCACCTCCGCGCAAACCGTGGGGCGCATGGCGGCTGCGGTGCTGCTCGCCCTCGGCTGCGGCGCGCTGCTCGCGCCACCGCCGGCCCAGGCGCAGAGCGGCGGCGTATTCCAGATCCCGGACAAGCTGCTCACCGTCGGTTATCACGCCGACGCCAAGCCCTTCTCCTACGACAACGAGTCGGGCAAGCCCACCGGCTTTGCGGTGGAGGTCTGCCAGAAGGTGTTCGATGTCGCCAAGGCCGAGCTCGGCCTCGCTGAGGTGCAGCAGTCCTGGGTGCCGGTGACGATGGCGAACCGCCTCGAGCTGATGCGCGCGAAGAAAGTGCAGCTCGTGTGCGGTGAGCCGGTCACGCTTTCGGCGAGGAAGGACGTCGCCTTCTCGATTCCGATCTTCCAGGGCGGCGTCAGCGCGCTGGTGCGCGCCGACGCACCGGCGGCGCTCGTCAAGGCGCTGTCGGAGAAGCCGGCGCCGTCCGGCCCAACCTGGCGCGGCAGTCCGACGGAGCAGCTGCTGCAGAGCCAGACGCTGGCCGTGGTCGGCGGCACACCGACGGAGAAGATCCTCGGCGGCGCCCTCACCAAGCTGCAGCTTCAGGCCAAGGTGGTCCCGGTGAAGAGCTACGGCGACGGCCTGCAGGCGGTGCTCGATCGCAAAGCGAACGTGTTCTTCGCCGACCGCTCGGTGCTGATCGATGCAGTGAAGCGCAATCCCTCGTTCGCCGACCTGAAGGTGACCGATCGGCGCCTCTCGGTCGCGCCGGTCGCCATCGCGCTGCCGCGCGGCAACGAGGATGCGCGCCTCGCCATCGACCGCGCGCTCAGCAAGCTGTACGGCACCGACGGCTTCCGCGCCACGTACGCCAAGTGGTTCGGCGAGCCGGACGCCGACACCGCGACGTTCTTCCGCTTAAGCGCGCTGCCCGAGTAGATCGGCCCGAGACGTCCTAGATCAGCTGCTTCACGATCCGGCTGAGCAGTTCGTTCAGCGGGATCACGGTGAAGACGAGCGGCGCGAAGGGGAGCGCGATCACGATCGCCACGCGCACGATGGCGCGGAAGTCGAGCGGTAGCGCCCGCATCCTCTCGACGCGCTCCTCCGTGGCGCTCAGGTCGGCGAGCGTGCGCACGTCGGCGTTGCCGAGCAGCGGCTCGCCGCTCTTCGCGGCCAGCCACTTGTCGCGGAATTGCTGGACGTAGCGCGTGGCAAGCAGCCCGTACTCCTGGCGGCCGCGGATGCTGGTCGCGAGTAGCGGCGGCACGAAGAACGCGAGCGGCACGAGGCCTATCGCCAGCAGCACGAGGACGACGACCGCGATCTCCAGGTAGAACGCGGGCAGCGCCATCCCCTCGTGCAGGATCTGGCCCGCGATGGCGCCGGATACGGTGGCCGATTGCGCCACCAGCACTGCGCTGAGCGCGCCGACGCTCGCGCCGAGGAAGCCGATGCCGCCGACGCCGTCGGGATGCAGCGCGTTCAGCTCGAGCTTGAGCCGCGACACGCGCCAGAGGAACAGGTACCAGAGCGCGATGCGGAAATACCAGCGGAAGAGCACGAAGCGGAACACGCCCAGGCTGACGAACGCATACCAGGTGCCGGCGGTGGTGAGGCTCTCGTCCGCCGTCATGTACCAGGTGCCGATGCGCGAGGCGAACTCCTCGCGCCAGATCCAGTATCCGGCGCCGAGCGCGCAGGCCAGGATCACCAGCTCGATGGCCATGGAGTTGCGCAGGCTCATCGTCTCGTCGATGATCGCCGCGAAGCGCTCACGATCGGGCGCGGCGACGATATTGCGCTCGGCGAGCTGGCGCACCTGCAGCGCGAGCTGCCAGTGCACCACCGGCTCGGCGGCGATCAGAAGCGGCAGCGCGATCAGCAGCCGCACCTGCGCTTCGATATCGTGAAAGAACGGCAGCGTGGCGCCGCCGAGCATCATGCCGGCGCCCCAGCTCAGCACCAGCACCGGCAGCCAGGTTATTGCGAGGACGACGCCGATGCGCCGCGCGACGAAGCGCACCGGCGGCTCGACCAGCCGCAGCCGCAGGAGCAGCTGGTAAAGCGGCCCGCCGAGCACTAGCGAAAAGTCGTCGTTAGTTCTCGCGGTAGCCCTTTCCGCGCATGCACTCGGCGACCCAGCGCTCGTCCTTCTGCATGCGCTCGCCTTCGCGCTCGGCCATGGTGTTGAAGGCGGCTTTTCGCTCGCCGCCGATGCCGGAAGGCGTGCCCGACGGTCCCTGCGTGCGCGGCGCCATCGGCGCCTGCGCCTGACACGTCTGCACGTCGGCCGCGGCGCTTTCCCGGCTCGCGCCCTCCTTGATCCACTGCGGCGTGGTCGTGCACGCGGCGAGCAGAAGCACGGCGAGCCTTCTGACCATGGGGAAACGATAGCAGGCACCCGCGTACCCGCCATTGGACCTTGGTCCAATTACCGCAGCGGCAGCCGCGCACGATGATGGCCCGATGCGAACCCTCGTCTTCCTCCTCGCCACGCTGCTCGCGTGGCCTGCCGCCGCGCAGACGCTCGAGAAAATCCGCAAGAGCGGCACGATCACCCTCGGCTTCATCGATGGCGCCGCCCCGTTCTCGTCCGTCGATGAGAACGGCGCGCCGCAGGGCTATTCGATCGATCTGTGCCGCGCGGCGGCCGACGCGATCGCCGTGCAGCTCAAGCGCGCGTCGCTCAGGACGCGGTGGGTCAAGCTGACCATCCAGAATCGCATCGACGCGGTGCGACGCGGCCAGGTCGACCTCGAGTGCAGCACCACGACCTGGACCCTCGCCCGCCAGCGCCTGGTGGACTTCAGCCTGGTCACCTTCGTCGACGGCGGCAGCATCCTCGCCAAGATCGATGGCGCGGCGAGCCGCATCAACGATCTGTCCGGCAAGAGAATCGCCGTAATCCAAGCGACGACCACGGAACGCGCGCTGCGTGCGACGCTTTCGCGCGTGCTGGTGAACGCCGACGTGGTCACGGTCAAGGCACGCGACGAAGGGCTGGAGCTCCTGCGCCAGGGCCAGGTCGACGGCTTCGCCGCCGACCGCACGACCCTGATCGGTGTCGTGGCCAAGGGCGGCGGCGGCGACATCTACAAGCTGCTCGACGAGGACTTTTCGATCGAGCAGTACGCGCTGATGCTGCCGCGCGGCGACCCGGACTTCCGCCTGGCGGTGAACCGGGGGCTGGCGCAGCTCTACCGCAGCGGCGACATTCGCCGCGTCTACGACCGCTGGCTCGGCCCGCTCGGCCCGCCAAGCTTGCTCCTTTCGGCGACCTACTTCATCCAGGCGCTCTCGGAGTAGCGGTGCGCGCGCTCCTCGTCTTCTGGCTCGCCGCGGCGCAGGCGCAGCCCCTCGATCTGCGCATCCCGGCGGTGACGGGAGGCACGGTCATCTCGATCCGCGAAGTGGGCGCAACGCCGAAGGACGCGCCGGCGATGGCCGGCACGCAGCAGGTCGGCGTGCCTTCCGATATCCAGCAGGCGACGCCGGTTGGCGCAGTGGTCTACCTGCCGCTCGGGCCGCAGAGCGACAAGAACTGGCGATTCGGCGCCGCCGGCACGCCAGAGATGCAGGCCCAGTTCGCGCAGAGCAGCCACGAGATCGTCGTCACCATGGACGATGGCGAGCGCCGCGTCTTCCGGCCGCGCGAGCCGGCGCGCTTCCGCGTCGGCCAGCGCGTCAGCGTGCGCGCCGGGGAAGTGGAGCCGCTCCCCAAAGAAGGCGTCTGAGCGCTCATGCGCGCGGCCCTCGTTGCGGCGGCGCTCATACCGGCATTCGCGGCGGCGCAGGAGCTCGAGCCGCGCGCCTATTCGAACGCGCCGGCCGGGACGAATTTCGCCATCGCCGGCTACACGCGGCTGAGCGGGCCGGTGCTGCCGAGCCCGGCGGTGGTCGCCGTCGACATCGACGCGCGCGTCAACGTCTACACGCTCGGCTATGCCCGCTTTACCGAGTTCCTGGGACGCTCGGCGAACTTCGCCATCGTGGTGCCGTACGTCGAGGCCGACATCGCCGGCTCGGTCATGGAGACCTCCGGCTCAATCCACCGCGGCGGAATCGGCGACCTGTACCTGCGCGGCGCGCTGAACCTGTTCGGCCATCCGGCACTCACGCCGGCCGAGTTCGCGAAGCGCGGCGATGCGCTCTCGGGCGGCGTGAGCCTCAACGTGGTGGCGCCCACCGGCCAATACGACAGCCAGAAGTTCATCAACATCGGCACCAACCGCTGGGCGTTCAAGCCGGACGCCGGCTTCTCGCTGCCGTTCGGCAAGTGGTTCACCGAAGCAGCCGCCGGCGTCTGGTTCTTCCGCGACAACGACGATTTCTTCCGCGGCCACCGCAAAAGCCAGGAATCGCTTGCCGTCTACCAGCTGCATCTCGGCTACAACTTCCGTCCCGGCCTGTGGCTCGCCGCTGACTTCGGGCGCTACATCGGCGGACGATCCTCGATCGACGGCGCGCCCAAGGACGACGAGCAGCACAATTCGCGCGTCGGGCTCGCGCTTTCCGTGCCGGTGGCGCGCGGCTGGTCGGCGAAGCTCGCCGTCTCCAAGGGCACGGTGGTGCGCGTCGGCGGCGACTACCGTATCGCTTCGCTCGCCGTGCAGTACCGCTGGTTCGACTAGCCGGAGTAAGCGATGCATCGCCCTCTAGCCGAACTCCTCGCCGAGTCGAACAGCCTGCTGGAGCAGCTGCGCGCCTTAGCCGACGAGGCTGAAGCATTGGCCGAGCGACACCTGGCATTGAGTCGCAAGCACCGTGAGATAGCGGAAGAGATCGCGCAGCGTCGCCTTGAAGCGAGATAAGCGTGCGCGGCTTAGCCTGCTACGTTCGCCGCGCTTTAACAACCGACCGGCGCCGCCTGCCGCGCCTGATTGCCTGTAGCGACTTCGCCCGCAGCAGCCGAGCATCCGTGAATCTGCCTTTAGCTTGCCGCTTCGCCTTAGCTTGGGGGCGCCTCACGAGCTGATTCGACTAGGGCTTGGATTCTCCGGGAATCAGCTGGCCCGGCAGGCTGAGCGTGCGCTCGAAGATGCCTTTCAGCTCGGAGGTGATGGCGCGCGGGCCGAGCGGCACGACCAGCGGGTCACGGATGTCGCCGTTCACCGCCACCGGGATGCTGGTGAGCGCGCCGCCCGCGACATAACCGATGATCGGCACCTTGCTCACCGCCTCGTTCA
>JAEKLK010000100.1 GCA_019509895.1 Betaproteobacteria bacterium
GCTCACGTACATCAAGCAGCTCAAGGTCGACGAGCTGAAGATCGACCGCTCCTTCATCCGCAACCTAGTCACGGACCCCAAGGACCGCGCCATCGTCCTCTCGACCATCGACCTCGCGCACAACCTCGGCCTGCGCATCGTCGCCGAGGGCGTCGAAGACCAGGCGACCGCGGATCTGCTGCGCGATCTAGGCTGCGACGAGATGCAGGGCTATTTGATCGCGAAACCGCTCGAGCCGTCGGCGCTCGAGACGTGGCTAGCGACGCGCCCCGCCGCGAAGCTCCTCAGCTAAGCGCCTACCGGCAACGCACCGGAATGCCCTGCGCCTGGCGCTTGCCGTCGCGCTCGCACAGCGTGCGCCGCGCGTAGCGCTCCTCGCCGCGCCAGACCACCTGCTCGGCGCCGGCTTTCGGACAGCGCGTCTCGAGCGCGCAGAGCAGCCGGTCGCCTTTGACGAGCTCGCACGCGTGGCTGGTGGCGCAGCCGGAGAAGCGGTTCGTGCGCACGAAGTCGATGTGCCGCTCGTTCGCTCGTTGCACGGTTATGCGCTCTTCATCGTCGTAGAGGAGATCGATCAGCTCATAGCCGCGGGCGGTATGCCGGATCTCTTTCGCCGACGGATAGGTCTGCGCCGGATCGAGCTCGGTCCAGCCGCCGTAGACGTAATCCGGCGGCGCGTCAGCCGAGAAGAAAATGCGCCGCGCGCTGTCCTGCCAGTAGCCTTCGGTGGAATCGCTCGCGCTTTGCGCGGCGGCCAGGCCGGCGCCGAGGCTGAGGAAGAGCAGGAGACTTCTCATGGGACCCTCCTTGCCACGGTATACAGCCCGCGGCGTCCCATTATTCACTTGGAGCGCTGGACGCGCAGCACGGTCACCTGATTCACGAGACTGTTCGCGAGCAGCACCGCGCCGTCGGGTGCGACGCTGGTGTTCCTGACGATGTCGCCGCCGCCGGGAATCGGCCAGCTCTGGAAGTCGGCGGTGCGCGGCTCGAAGCGCACCACGGTGTTCGGCTTGGTGCCCGACTCGCTGTACCAGATGACGCCGTCGACCGCAGAGATGCCGTAAGGCTCGGACTTCGGGCCGCTCGGCGATGGCCATTCGCGCACCTCGCCGCTCGACGGATCGAGCCGGCCGAGGTAGCCGCGCGCGTAGTCGGTGTACCAGACGAGGTCGTCGCGCGTGATGGCGATGCGCCGCGGCCTCGCCGCGGCGGCGGGCAGCACGTATTCGCGGATCGCTGCCGTCTTGACGTCGACCTTGGCGATGCGATTGGTGCCGAACAGCACGACGAAGATGTCACCCTGCGAGTCGAGCGCCATGCCATAGGGACGTGATTTCGCCGTTGCGACGGTGAAGAGCTTGATCTCGCCCGTCCTGGGATCGAGCCGGCCGATGCGGTTCGCCTGCTGCACGGTAAACCAGAGGACGCCGTTGCGATCGAAGATCGGCGTATGCGGGTCGCGCGCGTCGGGATCGGGCAGCGGATATTCCTTCACCTCGCCGGTTTTCGGATCGAACCGGCCGATGAGGCCTGCGGCGTTGGCCGTGTACCAGATGCCCGGTGTACCAGTAGCTGCCGTCCTTCGCCGCGAGCGGGTCGTGCGGCCGCGAGCCCGGCGTCGGCACCTGCCACTGCGTCATCGACAGCGTGATCGGGCCGGAGAGAATCTGCGCCGGCGGCTTCGCGCGCTCGGGATACGTGCTCACGAGGTAGTCGCGCAGCACCTGCATCTCGCTTGTCGGGATGACGACGCCGTGGTTCTGCATCATGCGCAGCACCGTGTCCCATCCCTGCGGCGTGTAGCCCGACGCGGCGCGCGCGAGCGGATGGCAGCTGTTGCAACGGGCCTCCGCGATCGCCTTGCCCTCGGGCGTATCCGCATGAGCGGCCGCAGCCAAAAAGAAAAGGCCCGCGATCGCGGGCCTGATTGCGTTCAAGGTGGCTAGTGCGGCAAGCGCACCAACGTGACTTCGTTGACCAGGCTGTTGGCGAGCACCCAGTTGCCGTCGCGCGTCACATCGGTGTTGCGCACGATGTTGCCGCCGCCCGGAATGGTCCAGCTCTGGAACTTCTCGGTCTGCGGGTCGAAGCGCACGATGGTGTTCGGGGTCGTTTCCGATTCGCTGTACCAGAGTACGCCCTTCACCTGCGAGATGCCGTAAGGCGCCGACTTCGGCCCGCTCGGCGACTGCCATTCCTTCACCTGGCCCGTCTTGGCATCGAGACGGCCGAGATAGCCGCGCGCATAGTCCGTGTACCAGATCATGTCGTCCGCGGTGATCGCGATGCGGCGCGGGCGCGCGCCGGGGTCCGGCAGCTTGTATTCCTTGATCTCGAGCGTCTTCGGGTCGACGCGCGCGACGCTGTTCACGCCGAACTGCACGACGAACACGTTGCCCTTGGAGTCGGTCGCCATGCCGTAGGGACGCGATTTGGCCGTCGGCGGCGTAAGAAGCTTGATGTCGCCCGACTTCGGATCGAGGCGGCCAATGCGATTCGCGTTCTGCACGGTGAACCACAGGGTGCCGGCCTTATCGAAGACCAGCGTGTGCGGGTCCTTCGCCTCCGGATCGGGCATCTTGTATTCGGTGACTTCGCCGGTTTTGGGATTCAGCTTGCCGATCAGGGCGCCGGTGTTCCCGGTGTACCAGATGTTGCCGGCCCGATCTTCCACCAGGCCATGCGGTCCCGAATTCGCGGTCTTCAGCGGGTATTCGCGAATCGTGCGCGTCTTCGGATCGATACGCCCGAGCACGTTGGCCATCTGGCCGCTGTACCAGAGCGATCCGTCGCGCGCCGCCATCGGATCGTGCGGCCGCGACCCCGGCGTCGGTACCTGCCACGCCGTCATCGCGACTTTCGCGGTGCCCGGCACCACGACCGCCTCAGGCCGGCCGTGAACCGGGAAGGTCTTCGTAAGGTAGCCGACAAGCGATGGCAGCTTCTCCGGCGGAATCGGCACGCCATGATTGGCCATCATGCGCAGCGCCGAGTACCACCCTTCCTCGGTGTAACCCGTGCCGACGCGAGCGGAAAGGGGATGGCAGCTGTTGCACGTGGCGTCGACGAACGCCTTGGCATCGTTGGGCGTGTCCTTCGGTGCGTCCTGTTGTGCAGCCGCCGGCAACGCGGTCGCGGCGAGCGCTACGGCAATGAATGTCTTCCTGGGGCTCAATTGCGGCTCCTCTTCCGTGAAATGAGCAGAGCAGCGATCGTATGCCGCGCCGCTGAATAGGTAAACTGGCGCCGCCCGCATACAGGAGGAAAAGTGAAACGCTGGCTGATCGGCGCCGCCCTCGCGCTGGCATCGTGCTGGGCCGCCGCCCAGTATCCGGACCGCCCGCTGCGAATCGTCGTGCCACTGCCGCCGGGCGGCTCGCCCGACACGATCGCGCGCACTCTCGCGTCGCACCTGCAGGAGACGTGGAAGCAGCCGGTCGTCGTCGAGAATCGCACCGGCGGCAGCCAGAACATCGGCTCGGACGCGGTCGCCAAGAGCTCGCCCGATGGGTACACCTGGTTGCTTGCGCCCGACAATGTCTTCGTCACCAATCCGTACATCGCGAAAGCGACGACCTTCGATCCGCTGACCGATCTCCTGCCGGTCACGGAGGTGGCCCGCATCCAGTTCCTGCTGGTCGTGCCTTCATCGCTGCCGGTGAATTCGGTGCAGGAGCTCGTCGCCTACGCCAAGGCGCATCCCGGCGAGCTCAACTTCGGCTCGTCGGGCAATGGCAGCCCGCAGCACCTGTCCGCCGCGCTGCTTCAGCTCCTCGCCGGCATCCAGATGAACCATGTGCCGTACAAAGGCGCCGCGCCGGCCGTCACCGATCTGCTGCCCGGCCGCATCCAGGTGTGGATCGGCGCGGCGAATTCACTCCTGCCGCACATCCGGGAAGGGAAGCTCAAGCTCCTCGGCAGCACGGCGCCGCAGCGCTTCGCGAACCTAGGCGATACGCCGGCGATCGGCGAGACGCTGTCGGGGTACTCGGTCGACCCCTGGCTCGGGCTCTTCATGCCCTCGAAGGTACCGGCGGACGTCGTGAAGAAGGTGAACGCCGAGGTGGCGCGCATACTCGGCAGCGCCGAGATCAAGGCGAAGCTCGCGCCGCAGGGCATCGAGGTGCTAACCAATTCGCCGGAGGACTTCGCGAGGCTGATTCGCGAGGACTACGCGAAGTGGGGCAAGGTCATCAAGGAGGCGAACATCCGTGGCGAGTGAAAAAATCATGCGTGACATTCCCGCGGCCGTTCCGCACACCGCGGAGCACTGGGGCAGCGACGCCATCGCGGCGATGCTGCGCGCGCTCGACATTCCCTATCTCGCGCTGAATCCCGGGGCGAGCTACCGGGGGCTGCACGATTCGATCGTCAATTACCTCGGGAACGAACGGCCGCAGATGCTGCTCTGCCTGCACGAGGAGTCGGCCGTCGCCATGGCGCATGGCTACGCCAAGGCCTCCGGAAAGATGATGGGGGCGGTGGTGCATTCCAACGTCGGGCTGATGCACGCGTCGATGGCGATCTTCAACGCCTGGTGCGACCGCGTGCCGATGCTGATCCTCGGCGCCACGGGTCCGTGGGACGCCGCGCGCCGCCGTCCGTGGATCGACTGGATCCACACCGCCTCCGACCAGGGCGCGCTGGTGCGCGATTACACCAAGTGGGACAACCAGCCGGGCTCGGTGGCCGCGGCGTACGAAGCGCTGCTGCGCGCCGTGCAGATGGCGCAGACGCCGCCCTGCGCGCCGACGTACATCAACCTCGACGCGGCGCTGCAGGAGTCGAAGATCGGCGCGCTGCCGCCGCTGCCCGAGGTGTCGCGCTTCGCGCGGCCGGATCCGGTGCAGCCGACGCCTGAAGCGCTGCGGCGCGCGGCGCAACTGCTCGCCGGCGCGAGGAATCCCGGCATTCTCGCCGGCCGCGTGAGCCGCAGCCTCGACGGCTGGAAGGCGCGCGTGGCGCTCGCCGAGAAGCTGCAGGCCAAGGTTTTTACCGACATCAAGACACCGGCGGCTTTCCCAACCGACCATCCGCTGCATGCCGCGCCGCCAGCCACGTTCCCGGACGGCAGGCTCCTGCGCGAGTGCGACGTGATCCTCTCGCTCGACTGGGTCGACACCGCGGGCACGCTGAAGGCCGCGTGGGGCGATGCACCGATCGGCGCAAAGGTGATCCGCGTCTCGATGGACGCGCATCTGCATCGCGGCTGGAGCGCCGATTACCAGGGGCTGCCCCCCGCCGACGTGTACCTCATGTGCGAGCCGGACGCCGCCGTGCC
>JAEKLK010000101.1 GCA_019509895.1 Betaproteobacteria bacterium
CGGTACGCCGATGGGCGAGTACTTCCGGCGCTACTGGCTGCCGGTGGCGCTGTCGCGCGAGCTGCCGGAGCCCGATGGCACGCCCCTGCGCGTGCGCATGCTCGGCGAAGATCTGCTCGCCTTCCGTGATACGCGAGGCCGCGTCGGGCTGATCGAGCCGACGTGCGCGCATCGTGGCGCGAATCTGTTCTTCGGTCGCAATGAGGACGGCGGCATTCGCTGCATCTATCACGGCTGGAAGTACGACGTGGAAGGCCGGTGCATCGAGATGCCGAACGTCCCGCCCGGCGCCGCATATCACGGCAAGATCAGCATCAAGGCTTATCCGACGCGCGAGTTCGGCGAGCTCGTCTGGGCGTACCTCGGCCCGCGAGAGCGCATGCCGGCGGAGCTGCCGCAGATCGAGTTCGCGCTGCTGCCCCCGTCGCATCGCTATGTCACGAAGCGTCTGCAGCAATGCAACTGGGCGCAATCCGCCGAGGGCGGACTGGACACCGCTCATTTTTCCTTCCTGCACATGCCGGCGCCGGCGGTAAGCAAGTACGTCAATCCGACCACCGCGGCCGATGAGAGCCGGCTGCGCTGGCTGCGGGACGATCCGATGCCGCAATTCACCATCATCGAGTACGACGTCGGCTTCGTGGTCGGCGGCTCGCGCCGTGCGGACAACGACCAGTCGTATTGGCGCGCGACGCAGTACATGCTGCCCTCGCACTCCGTCGCGCCTTCAGCGATGCCGGGCGAGATTTACCAGGGCTATAGCTGGGTGCCGATCGACGACGAGTCGTGCTGGATCTACACGTACGCGTGGCACCCGGACCGGCCGCTCACGAAGGAAGAGCGCGCGCGCTTCGAGAAAGGCGGCTTCGGCCAGTTCGCCGAGCTTGGGCCCGACTATGTGCCACTCAGAAATCGCATGAACGACTACCTGATCGACCGCGACAAGCAGAAGCACCGCTCGTTCACCGGCGTCGACGGCATCGCCGAGCAGGACGCGCTGGCGCAGGACAGCCAGGGGCTGATCGCCGACCGGACCCGCGAGCACCTCACCGCGACCGATGCGGCGATCGTGCGCTTCCGCGGCTATATGCTGGATGCGGCACGCGCGCTCGCCGCGGGACGCGAGCCCGAAGCGCCGCGGCAGCCGGCGAGCTATCGCGTGCGCGCCGGTGGCGCGCTGGCGCCCGCCCGGCTCTCCTTCGCGGAGGTGATGCGCGAGCGCTTCGGCAGCGAAACGGGCAAGGTGGAAGCGTGAAACGCTTATGCGCCATTGCCGCGCTCTTCCTCGCGACGCTGGCCATGGCACAGGAGTACCCGGCACGACCCGTGACGGTAATCGTTCCCTTCTCGACCGGCAGCGCGAGCGATGTCATCGCGCGCATCGTGCTCGAGCGCATGAGCGCCAACGTCGGCCAGCGCTTCATTGTCGACAACCGGCCGGCAGCGGGCGGCGCGCTCGGCACGGCGGCGGGCGCCAAGGCGGCGCCCGACGGCTATACGCTCCTGATGGGCGCGTCCGGACCGCTGGTCGTGGCGAAGCTCCTGCAGCCCGCGCTCCAGTACGAATCCGAGCGCGACTTCCAGCCGATCTCGCTCTATGGCCGGCTGCCCAACGTCATCGTGGTGAGCAGCAAGCTCGCGGTAAAGACGCTGCCCGAGCTGGTGGACTACCTGAAGCGCAATCCAGGCGTGGGCTACGGCTCGGTCGGCAACGGCAGCTCGCAGCATCTCGCGGGCGCGCTCTTCGAGCAGATCGCCGGCGTGAAGATGACGCACGTGCCCTATCGCGTCACCTCGCAGCTGCAGAACGATCTCGTCGCGGGCGAGGTGCCGGTGAGCTTCCAGCTCCTGCCGAACGTGATCTCGGCCGTGAAGGGCGGACAGGTGCGGGCGATCGCCGTCGCCAATGCGACGCGGCTGCCGGCGCTGCCGGAGGTGCCGACCTCGGGCGAGCTTGGGCTTAAAGGCTACGAGTCCTCGGCGTGGTTCGGGCTGGTGGCACCGCGCGGCACACCGAAGCCGATGATCGAAAGGCTGAACGCCGAGGTGGTGGCGGCAATGCGCGACGCGGCGGTGCGCGAGCGCTTCGTCGAGTTCGGCGCCGAGCCGCTCACCTCGACGCCCGAGGAGCTCGAGCGCTTCATTTCGGCGGAAGTGGTGAAGTGGCGCGAGCTGATTGCCCGCGCCGGGATCAAGCTCGAGCAGTAACAGCGCACCGCAGGGGTCAGGTCTTGAACTGACGCACGGCGATGCGCCAATTCAAGACCTGACCCCGGCTGTTACTTGATCGGTCGGGTGAAGGGGAAGACCTTGGTGACGCCGAGAATGTCGGTAATCAGCAGGACGATGAAGATGATGAGGAGCGCGCTGATCAGCGCGCCGCCGGCGTCGGCGCCAGCGGGCAGCTGGTCGATGCGCTCGGCGAGCTGCGCCGCTTCCTGATCGGTCAGCGCGGCGACGCGCGCCTTGACCTCGGCCGCATTCACGCCGCGCGCCTCGAGCTGGGCCTGCAGGTCGCGGCGCTCGAGGAGCGTCGCGATGCGCGCGCGCGCGGCGCCGGCCGCAGCGTCCGTGGCGGCAATCGCTCTTTCGGTCGCGAGCATCGCGGCTTGCGCGGGCTGCGGTAGTCCCGCGCCGGCAATGGAGATGACCAGGCTGATCACAAGGAAACGGCGAAGCTTGCTCATGGAACGTCCTTTCTGATGGGTATTGGCGCCGCCAAGGCTAGCAGCGTTCAAATGACTTCGCAGCCCCGGTTGGACGCGATTACGTGGTGTCCGCTGGCGGGCAAATATCGCCGCCGGCTGCGAGCGGGCGGTTGACCCCGAGCTGCACGCAGCGTTTCCAGGTAATGCTTCACGGCGCGCGGCGGGGCGGGGCTTTCCCGGCTAAGATTCGCCGCTTGCAATGGGGTATCTCGTCGGCATCGACATCGGCGGCACCTTCACCGACTGCGCGATCGTCGACGGGGCCGGGCGCCTGCTCACCACCAAGGTACCGTCCACGCCGCCCGATTTCGCGCGCGGCATGCTCGATGCGCTCGGCGCCGGCGCTCAGGCGATCGGCATCTCGCTCGACGAGTTCTGCCGCGACATCGCCTTCCTGTCGCACGGCACGACGGTCGGCACGAATACCATCATCCAGAAGCGCGGCGCCAAGGTGGGCCTCATCACCACCAAGGGGCACGAGGACGCCATCCATATCATGCGCGGCTCGCGCGGCTACGGCGGGCGCGACATTCGCAAGGTGGTGCACTTTCCGGAGACCTCGAAGCCTACGCCGATCGTCCCCAAGCGCCTGATCCGCGGCATCTCCGAGCGCGTCGACTGCTTTGGCGAAATCGTTGTCAAGCTGAACGAGCAGCAGGCCGAGGCCGCGATCCGCGAGCTGCTCGCGCAAGGCGTCGAGGCCATCGCCATCTGCTTCCTGTGGTCCTTCCGCAATCCGCAGCACGAGGACCGGGTGAAGGCGCTGGTGCAGCAGATCGCGCCGGAGATCTTCGTCACCACGTCGGTCGACATCGCGCCGAAGTGGGGCGAATACGAGCGCGTGACCGCGACGGCCCTGAATGCCTACCTCGGGCCGGTGATGGGCGGCTATCTCGGGCGGCTGGATACATCACTGCGCGAGCTCGGCTACGCCCATGGCCTGCAGATCACGCAATGCGGTGGCGGCACGGTACCGGTGGCGCGCGCGGGCGAGGCGCCGCTCCTGACGCTCGATTCCGGGCCGGTGTCGGGCGTGACCGCGTCCATGTTTCTCGGCGCCGCGATGGGCCACAAGAACGTCATCACCACCGACATGGGCGGCACGTCGTTCGACGTGTCGATCATCTACGAAGGCAAGCCCGCCTACTCTTTTATCAGCAACACCGACCAGTACGAATACTTCCTGCCGAAAGTCGATCTGCAGGCGATCGGCGCGGGCGGCGGCAGCCTGATCCGCGTGCAGCCCGAGGCCCCGGCAGCCTGATCCGCGTGCAGCCCGAGGCCCGTACCATGACCGTCGGCCCGGACAGCGCCGGCGCCTTCCCCGGCCCGGTTTGCTACTCGCGCGGCGGTACGGTGCCGGCGGTGACGGATGCGCAGCTCGTGCTCGGCTACCTCGATCCGGAGAACTTCGCCGGCGGACGCATGAAGCTCGACAAGAAGGCGGCGACCGACGCCATCGCTGCGCTCGGCGGGCAGATCGGCATGTCGGCGCTCGAATGCGCCGCCGGCGCCTGCCGCATCGTCGAGCTGCACATGGCAGACATCATCCGTAAGGTCACGGTCGAGAAGGGCTTCGACCCGCGCGACTTCGTCCTCTTTGCTTTTGGCGGCGCCGGGCCGGCGCACGCCGGCGTGTTCGCGCGCGAGCTCGGCATCAAGAAGGTCATCATCCCGCAGCGCAAGGCCGCGTCCACCTGGTGCGCCTTCGGCGCCGCGATGGGCCACAAGAACGTCATCACCACCGACATGGGCGGCACGTCGTTCGATGTGTCGATCATCTACGAAGGCAAGCCCGCCTACTCTTTTATCAGCAACACCGACCAGTACGAATACTTCCTGCCGAAAGTCGATCTGCAGGCGATCGGCGCGGGCGGCGGCAGCCTGATCCGCGTGCAGCCCGAGGCCC
>JAEKLK010000102.1 GCA_019509895.1 Betaproteobacteria bacterium
CGGCCGCAGCGGCAACGACCTGCAGTATCGCGGCTACGACATCCTCGACTTCGCCGATGAGGCGGAATTCGAGGAAGTGGCGTACCTACTGGTGCACGAAAAGCTGCCGACGCGCGACGAGCTGCAGAAATACAAGCGCAAGCTGCAAAGCCTGCGCGGCCTGCCTGAGCCGCTGAAGAAAGCCCTCGAGCAACTGCCGAAGAGCGCGCACCCGATGGATGTCATGCGCACCGGCTGCTCGGTGCTCGGCACACTCGAGCCCGAAGACGAGAAGCATCCCGCCTAGGGCGCACGCAACATCGCCGATCGGCTGATGGCGTGCTTCGGCTCGATGCTCCTGTACTGGTATCACCACGCGACGAGCGGCAGGCGGATCGAAACCGTAACGGACGATGACTCGATCGGTGGCCATTACCTACATCTCCTTCACGGCAAGCAGCCGCAGGCCTCCTGGGTACGGGCGATGCACACCTCGCTCGTCCTGTACGCCGAGCACGAGTTCAATGCCAGCACCTTCACCTGCCGCGTTATCGCAGGCACCGGCTCCGACATGTATAGCGCCATCACCGGGGGCATCGGCGCCCTGCGCGGCCCCAAGCACGGCGGCGCCAACGAGGTCTCGGACGAGATCCAGAAGCGCTACCGGAATGCGGACGAAGCGGAAGCCGACATTCGCGCGCGTATGGCGCGCAAGGAGATCGTCATCGGCTTCGGCCATCCCGTCTACACCACCGGCGATCCGCGCAACAAGGTCATCAAGGCCGTCGCCGAGCGGCTGTCGAAAGAGCAGGAAAACATGGTGCAGTACCGCATCGCCGAGCGCATCGAGTCGGTGATGTGGAACGAGAAGAAGATGTTCGCCAACCTCGACTGGTACAGCGCCGTGTCGTACAGCCAGATGGGCGTGCCGACGCTGCACTTCACGCCGATCTTCGTCATGTCGCGCGCGAGTGGCTGGGCCGCGCACGTCATCGAGCAGCGCGCCGACGGCAAGATCATCCGCCCGGGCGCCAACTACACCGGGCCCGAGAACTTGACGTGGATCCCGCTGGAGAAAAGGTAAATGTACGAGTCGGACCTGACGAAGTTCATGCGCGAGTACCTGGCGCAGCATCCGGAAGAGATCGAGTCGCAGAAGGAGGGCCGCGCCATCTGGTGGGACAAGCGGCCCGACGAGCGCGCGCCCACGCCGTCGATGCAGCATGCGCCGAAGGCGGGCGGCAACGAGCACACCTTCGAGGCCTTGCACGAGGCCGGCGGCTACGAATGGTCCTTCAAACCGGACGACAACGCCCCGGCCGCCGACGACAACAGCCTGCTCAAGGCGCCGTGATGAGCGCGCCGATCTCCAACGTGCGGCCCGCGCCCGACAAGGTCCTCACCGACATTGCCGACTACGTGACGCGGTATGAAGTGAAGAGCGCGGACGCATACGACACCGCGCGCTACTGCCTGATGGACACGCTCGGCTGCGGCTTCGAGGCGCTAGAGTATCCGGCGTGCACCAAGCTGCTCGGGCCGATCGTGCAAGGCAGCGTCGTTCCCAATGGCGCCAAGGTGCCGGGCACCCAGTTCCAGCTCGATCCGGTGCAGGCCGCGTTCAACCTCGGCGCCATGATCCGCTGGCTCGACTTCAACGATACGTGGCTCGCCGCCGAATGGGGCCATCCGTCCGACAACCTGGGCGGCATTCTCATGGCCGCCGACTGGCTCTCGCGCTCGCGCAAGCAGCCGCTACTCATGCGCGATGTGCTCACCGGCATGATCAAGGCGCACGAGGTCCAGGGGGTGCTGGCGCTCGAGAACAGCTTCAACCGCGTCGGCCTCGACCACGTGGTGCTCGTCAAGGTCGCCTCCACCGCAGTGGTCGCGCACATGATCGGCTGCACCTACGACGAGGTGCTCAACGCCGTGTCGCAGGCGTGGGTCGACGGACAAAGTCTGCGGACCTATCGCCACGCGCCGAACACCGGCTCGCGCAAGAGCTGGGCTGCGGGCGACGCGACCGCCCGAGCCGTGCGGTTGGCGCTGATCGCGAAGACCGGCGAGATGGGCTATCCGTCGGTGCTCACCGCGAAGACCTGGGGTTTCTACGACGTGGCCTTCCGCGGACAGGAGTTCAAGTTCCAGCGGCCCTTCGGCAGCTACGTGATGGAGCATGTGCTCTTCAAGATTTCCTTCCCCGCGGAGTTCCACGCGCAGACGGCGGCGGAAGCGGCGATGTCGCTCCATCCGGTGGTCAAGAACCGCATCGAGGACATCGCCAAGATCACCGTCCGAACGCACGAGGCTGCGATCCGCATCATCGACAAGAAGGGGCCGCTCAACAACCCGGCCGACCGTGACCACTGCATCCAGTACATGGTCGCCGTACCGCTCATCTTCGGGCGCCTGACGGCGTCGGACTACGAGGACGAGGTGGCACACGACCCGCGCATCGACAACCTGCGGGACAAGATGACGTGCGTCGAGGACAAGCAGTTCAGCCGTGACTACCTGGATCCGGAGAAGCGCTCCATCGCCAACGGCCTCACCGTCGAGTTCAAGGACGGCAAGAAGCTCGCGGAGGTGCTGGTCGAATACCCGATCGGCCACAAGCGCCGGCGCAAGGAAGGCATGCCGCTCCTGGTCGAGAAGTTCGAGCGCAACCTGGCGCGGCGCTTCCCGGCCAAGCAGCAGAAGGCGATCCTCGACCTGTGCATGGATCAGAAGCGCCTGGAGGCGACGCCGGTCCATGAATTCGTCGACCTCATGGTGATATGAGCGCCGGAATGCGGCCAAAAACAGAGGCGTAGCGCGCATTCCGCGATTGCTGGCCCCGGATCAAGATTGCCGATATGAGCGCTCACCTGGAAAAAAGACTCGCTGAGCTGAACCAGGAGATTCGTACCTACCCGGGGCCGATCGCGCGTTGCGATCAGCACCTGCCCGCGCTCCTCGAAGAGTGCGCGAAGCTCATCGCCGAGCTGGAGCGCGAGGCCTGCCCGCCGCAGGCGCGCTGGGGCCACGACGGCGGACGCACCGACTGAGAAAGGAAACGCAATGGCGCACAACACCTTCAACACCCTGCAGAAATTCAAGCACGGCCAGCTCTATTCGCTGCCCGCGCTGGGCCGCGCGCTCAACCTGCCGATCGAGCGCCTGCCGCTATCGATCCGCATCGTGCTCGAGTCGGTGCTGCGCAATTGCGACGGCAAGAAGGTCACGGAGGACCATGTGCGCCAGCTCGCGCAATGGAAGGCGGTGGCGCCGCGTACCGACGAAATTCCGTTCGTGGTCGCGCGCATCGTGCTGCAGGACTTCACCGGTGTGCCGCTCCTGTGCGACCTCGCCGCGATGCGCGGCGTGACGGCGAAGATGGGCAAGGACGCGAAGATGATCGAGCCGCTCGTGCCAGTCGATCTGGTGGTCGATCACTCGGTGCAGATCGACTACTACGGGACGAAGAACGCGCTCGACCTCAACATGAAGCTCGAGTTCAAGCGCAACGAGGAGCGCTACCAGTTCATGAAGTGGGGCATGCAGGCCTTCGACACGTTCAAGGTCGTGCCGCCTGGCATCGGCATCGTCCACCAGGTGAATCTGGAGTACCTGGCACCCGGCGTGCACAAGTCGGCCGAGGGCGTCTGCTATCCCGACACGCTCGTCGGCACGGACAGCCACACGACCATGATCAACGGCATCGGCGTCGTCGGCTGGGGCGTCGGCGGCATCGAGGCCGAGGCCGGCATGCTAGGGCAGCCGGTCTATTTGCTGACACCGGACGTGGTCGGCGTGCATCTCAAGGGCAAGCTGCATCCCGCTCTGACCGCCACCGACGTCGTGCTCACCGTGACCGAGATGCTGCGCAAGGCGAAGGTGGTCGGCAAGTTCGTCGAGTTCTATGGCGAAGGCACCGCCTCGCTCTCGGTCACCGACCGAGCGACGCTCGCCAACATGGCGCCGGAATACGGCGGCACCGGGCGCTCGGACGAAGCGGTGGCGCGCTTCGCCGAGTACTTCAAGGCGCAGGGGCTGTTCGGCATTCCGCGCAAGGGCCAGATCGACTATTCGCAGGAGGTGGAGCTCGATCTCTCGACCATCAAGCCGTCGCTCGCCGGCCCGAAGCGCCCGCAGGACCGCATCGACCTCGACAAGGTGTCGCCGACCTTCGAGACGCTCTTCAGCGCGCCGGCGAAGGACAACGGCTTTGGCAAGAAACCCGAGGATCTGCGTCGGCCGTACAAGACCTACGATGGGATCGGGCTCAGGAACGGCGATGTGCTGATCGCTGCCATCACCTCGTGCACCAATACCAGCAATCCCGGCGTGCTGCTCGCCGCCGGGCTGTTGGCGAAGAAGGCCGTCGAGCTCGGCCTGACGGTCAAGCCGCACGTGAAGACGTCGCTCGCGCCCGGATCGCGCGTGGTAACCGAATATCTGCGCAAGGCCGAACTCCTTCCCTATCTCGAGAAGCTCGGCTTCGCGCTCGCCGCGTACGGCTGCACGACCTGCATCGGCAACGCCGGGCCGCTCGCGCCGTCGATCGACGAGGCGATCGTCAAGAGCGATCTCGTGTGCGCTGCGGTGCTCTCGGGCAATCGCAACTTCGAGGCGCGCATCCATCCGAACATCCGCGCCAACTTCCTCGCCTCGCCGCCGCTGGTGGTGGCATACGCGCTCGCCGGCACGGTGCTCAAGGACTTCCGCAACGAGCCGCTCGGCCGGACCAAGGACGGGCGCGACGTGTACATCGGCCACATCTGGCCGAGCCGGGAAGAGATCCAGGCGCTCATGAGCCTGGCGATGGACCCGCCGACCTATCGCAAGCTCTACTCGAACCTCGCGGACGCGAATCCGCTGTGGAAGAAGATCGCCGCGCCGACCGGCCAGGTCTATAGCTGGCCGCCGTCGACCTATATCGCCGAGCCGCCGTTCTTCGAGGGCTTCACCATGCACCCGGAGCGGCCCACAGCCGTGACCGGCGCCAAGATCCTCGGCATCTTCGGCGACTCGGTCACCACCGACCACATCTCGCCGGCGGGCTCGATCAAGCCGACCTCCCCGGCCGGCATCTACCTGCAGGAGAACGACGTCGCCGTGGCGGACTTCAACAGCTACGGCGCGCGCCGCGGCAACCACGAGATCATGATGCGGGGCACGTTCGCCAACGTGCGCATCAAGAACCTGATGCTCGGCGGCAAGGAAGGCGGCCTGACGCTCTGCCAGGGCCGCGAGATGCCGATCTACGACGCCGCGATGCGCTACATCGCCGAGGGCACGCCGACCGTGGTGTTCGGTGGCGAGGAATACGGCACCGGCTCATCGCGGGATTGGGCGGCGAAGGGCACGCAGCTCCTCGGCGTCAAGGCGGTGATCGCGCGCAGCTTCGAGCGGATCCATCGCTCGAACCTGGTCGGCATGGGCGTGCTGCCGCTGCAATTCACGGGTACCGATTCGGCGGCGTCGCTCGGACTCAAGGGCGACGAGACGGTGGATGTGGTCGGCCTGGACGAGATCCGGCCACAGCAGGAGCTCAAGCTTCGCATCACCTACGCCGACGGCCGGGTGAACGAGATCGCGGTCAGGTCGCGCATCGACACGCCGATCGAGGTCGACTACTACAACCACGGCGGCATCCTGCCCTTCGTGCTGCGCGAGCTCA
>JAEKLK010000192.1 GCA_019509895.1 Betaproteobacteria bacterium
AATACTTCGCATTGGTGAAGCAGAAGTCGTAATGGGAGAAGATGGCGGCCGCCCGCTGCCACTGGAACGGATCATTCAGCCACCAGTTGACGCGCAGCGCCCGCCGCGCACCCAGCTCGCCCAGCACCCGCGGCGATACGTTTACGCCGTAGAGCGCAAGAAACAGCTCGGGCGGTGATTTCTCGATCTCGGCCAGCAGGCGCGGCTCGACCACCTCGGCGGCGCTCGCGCGGGCGAGCTTGCGCCGCAGCTTCTCCAGAAATGTCGGCGTGTAATCGATCACGCGCACCTCGTGTCCGCTCTCGGCGAGTGCCGCGGGCACGAAGCGATTCATGCGCACGGTGTGCAGATTGCCCGGCAACGCGACCAGGATTTTCATCTTGGCTATGATAATCAGAACCTATGGGGCGGCTTTTCATCCTGATTGTCCTCGTGCTGGTGGCGGTGTGGCTGGTGCGCCGCACGCTCGCGCGCATGAACGAGCCCGAAGGCCGGGCGAAGAAGGACGGCACGGCGGCGCCGGAGGAGCTCGTGCGCTGCGCGCACTGCGGACTGCTCCTGCCGCGCGCGGAGGCGCGGCAGTCGGCGGGCGCCCTGTACTGCACCGAGGAGCATGCGCGCCTCGGGCCCACGCAAGGCCCCGGACGGCGCTGATGCAGGCACCGCTTCGCTATCCCGAGCTGTTCCTCGCGCCGCGCGAGCGCACGCCCGAGTCGTTCTGGATATCGCTCGGCTACTTCAACCTGTACCGGGTCGCCCTCGCTACGCTCTTTCTCACGCTGTCGGTCGTCTATGGCGACGCCCTCAACCTGGGCGCGCATTCGCTGGCGCTCTTTCGCTACACCTGCGTTGCGTACCTCGCAGTCGCCGTCGTGCTGCACCTGCCGTTGCGACGCACGCGCGAGATGTTCAACGCACAGCTCTCACTGCACGCATGCGTCGACATCGTCGCGATCACGCTCCTCATGTACGCGAGCGGCGGCATCAGGAGCGGCCTCGGCGTCATGCTGGTGGTATCGCTCATTGCGGCGGCGATCGTGGCACCGCGGCGCCTGGTCTTCCTCTACGCGGCGCTCGCTACCATCGCGCTGCTCTTCGAGCAGGCGTACTGGGTGCTGGGGCATGACGCGCCGGTGGCGAGCTTCGTTCAGCCCGGCCTGCTCGCCATCGGCTGCTTCGCCGCGAGCGGCGTCACCGGCTGGATGGCGAACCGGGTGGCGGCGAACGAGCGCCTTGCTGCCGAGCGCGGCCGGGCGCTCGCGACGCAGATGCGCGTGAACGAGCTGGTGCAGCGCGATATGCACGACGGGGTGCTGGTGCTCGACCGCGAGGGCCGCGTGGTGCAGCACAACCCGCAGGCGCAGCTCCTGCTGCGCGCCGAGCGGCTGCTCGGGGCGCAGGTCGAGGAGCTGCTGCCGCAGTTCGCGGCGCGCTGGCGCGCCTGGCGCGCCGGCGGCGAGAACGTCGCCGCCGCCGATGTTGCGCTGCCCGGCCGCGACATCGGCCTGCGGCTGCTCGAGGCCGGCACACCCGAGGGGCACAGCGTGCTGTTCGTCGAGGACACCACGCGCGCGCGCGAGCAGGCCCAGCAGCTCAAGCTCGCCGCGCTCGGCCGCCTGACGGCGAACATCGCACACGAGATCCGCAATCCACTCGCCGCGATCAGCCATGCCTCGGAGCTCCTGCAGGAGGAAAAGCGCAAGGACGCGCGGGCCCGGCTGACCAGCATCATCCAGGACAACACCCGGCGGCTGGACCGCCTGGTCTCCGACGTGCTGCAGCTCAACCGCCGCGACCGCATCTCCGCCGACCGCATCCGCCTGCATTCCTGGCTGCGCGAGTTCCTCGCGGAATTCGTCGCTAACGAGGAAACGGACCGCGAGCGCTTCGCGGTCGAGGTGCCGGCCGACGCCTGGATCGAGTTCGACCGGGAGCACCTGCGCCAGGTGCTGTGGAACCTGCTGCGCAACGCCACCCGCTATGCCGGGCCGGAAAGCGGCGCAGTGCGTATCGCATTGCGCGGCTACGGCGGGCGGGTCGAGCTCTCGGTGATGGATAACGGGCCGGGCGTGCCGGAGGCGCGGCAGCCGCAGCTCTTCGAGCCGTTCTTCACCACCGAAGCGAAGGGCACCGGCCTCGGCCTGTACCTCGCGCGCGAACTGTGCGCGGCCAACCGCGCGACACTCGAATACGTCGACGACGGGCCCGGCGCGCACTTCCGCATCCTGTGCCGCGAGGCGCGGGCCGCATGAGACGCACCGACCGCGCCGCCCCGGAGCGCGCCGCCGCCCATGTGCTGGTGGTCGACGACGAGCCTGATATCCGGGAGCTCCTCGAGCTCACGCTAGTACGCATGGGTCTCGATGTGGCCGCGGTCGGCACGATCGCCGAGGCGAAGGAGCGCCTGAAGAGCGACCGCTACCACCTGTGCCTCACCGACATGCGGCTTGCCGATGGCGAGGGGCTCGAGCTCGTGCGTCACATCGCCGCGCACGCCGCCGAAGTGCCGGTGGCGGTGATCACGGCCTTCGGCAGCGCCGAGAACGCGGTCGCCGCCCTCAAGGCCGGCGCCTTCGACTATGTCTCGAAGCCGGTCGGCCTCGAGCAGCTTCGGGCGCTGGTGCGCGCCGCGCTCTCGCTGCCGGAGCGCGGCGAAGCGCCGGCGCGCGACAAGCGCCTGCTCGGCCGGCTGCTCGGCGAGAGCGCGCCGCTGGTGCATGCGCGCGAGATGATCGTCAAGCTGGCACGCACCCAGGCGCCGGTCTACATCTCCGGCGAATCCGGTACCGGCAAGGAGCTCGCGGCGCGACTCATCCACGAGAATGGCGCGCGCCGCGAGCGCGCCTTCGTGCCCGTGAACTGCGGCGCCATTCCCGAGAACCTGATGGAGAGCGAATTCTTCGGCTACAAGAAGGGCGCCTTCACCGGCGCGCAGGAGGACCGCGACGGCTTTTTCCAGGCCGCGAACGGCGGCACGCTCTTCCTGGACGAGGTGGCGGACTTGCCGCTGCCGATGCAGGTGAAGCTGCTGCGCGCCATCCAGGAAAAGCGTGTCCGCAAGGTAGGCGCCACGCAGGAAGAGCCGCTCGACGTGCGCATCATCTGTGCCACGCACCAGAAGCTCGCCGAGCTGGTAACCGCCGGACGCTTCCGCCAGGACCTTTTCTACCGCATCAACGTCATCGAGCTCGCCATGCCGCCGCTGCGCGAGTGCCGGGAGGACATCCCGCTCGTGGCGGGCGCCATCCTCGAGCGACTCGCGAGCCAGGCCGGGGCGCTGCCGGCGCGCCTGACCGGCGCGGCGCTCGAGCGCCTGGCGCAGCATGACTTCCCCGGCAACATCCGCGAGCTCGAGAACATCCTCGAGCGGGCGCTCGCGCTGACCAGCAGCCACGAGATCGGCCTTGACGATCTGCGCCTCGCCTCGCCGGCCGCCCCAGGCACTACGCCGACCCCGAGCGGAAGCGAGGCGCTGCCCGACTACCTGGATGCGATCGAGCGCAAGGCGATCCTCGAGGCGCTCGCGAAAACCGGCTTCAATCGCACGGCGGCCGCCAAGCTCCTCGGCATCACCTTCCGGCAGCTGCGCTACCGCATGCAGCGCCTCGACATCCGGGAAGGAAAGCTCGGCGACGAGGATGAAGCTCGGTCCTGACGGGCGCCTTGCGCCCTGCCGTTTCGTCGCGTCGCCGAACCACGATGAGCGCCCGAGCGGCGAGCGCCTGACGCTGCTCGTGGTGCACTCGATCAGCCTGCCGCCCGGCGAGTATGGCGGCGACGCGATCGAACGTCTGTTCTGCAACCGCCTCGATCCCGGCGCCCATCCCTACTTCCAGGAGATCGCCGGCCTGCGCGTCTCCTCGCACTTCCTCATCCGCCGCGACGGCGAGCTGCTGCAGTTCGTCGCCACCGATCGCCGCGCCTGGCACGCGGGGGAGTCGCGCTGGCGCGGCCGCAGCCGCTGCAACGACTTCTCGGTCGGCGTCGAGCTCGAGGGCAGCGACGACGGCCCGTTCGAGCGGGCGCAATACCAGCGCCTGGCCGCGCTCATCGCCGCGCTGCGCGCGCGGCTGCCGCTGCGCGATGTCGCCGCGCACAGCGAGCTCGCGCCGGGGCGCAAAAGCGATCCCGGCCCGCTGTTCGACTGGCCGCGCCTCTTCGCCGCGCTCGCCGCCCGCTGAATCCCTGTCGCGGTTTCGCACGCCCGCGCACCACTAAATAGCGGTGCCTGAGCGCGCGCGCTTACCAGATGTAGTGCTCTGCGCGCGTCACCCTACATGTAGTGTGGGAGCGCCGATCACAACCCTAGATCTTGCATCGCAACAACGCGCACGGCGCTTGCCAAGGCAAAAACCTGTGTGTAGATTGCCAAGCGTCTACTAGATCTAGGCCAAGAGAGGGGCCTTAGCACTAAAGCTAGTAGGCAGGCTCGTAGGCAGCACGGCTAACCAACCAGCGGGAGAGGCGACCATGCAGATCGTTCAGGACAACGCCACGGCCACGGCTGGTCTGGGTGCTGGGTTTGCCGAGCAGGCGACGCCGTCGCGCAGCCCTTTCGCCGACTACAAGGTGATCCGGCGTAACGGCGCCGTGGTCGGATTCGAGCCGGCCAAGGTTTCCGTCGCCATGACCAAGGCCTTCCTGGCGGTGAACGGCGCGCAGGGCGCCGCCTCGGCGCGCATCCGCGAGCTGGTGGCCGGGCTGACCGACACCGTGGTCGCGGCGCTGCTGCGCCGCCAGCCGCAGGGCGGCACCTTCCACATCGAGGACATCCAGGATCAGGTGGAGCTCGCGCTGATGCGCTCTGGCGAGCACGACGTGGCGCGCGCTTACGTGCTCTATCGCGAGGAGCGCGCCAAGGTACGCCTGGCCGAGAAGGCGGCGAAGAAGGAGCCGGGCCTGCACGTGGTCGAGAATGGGACGCGCAAGCCGCTCGACCCGGCGGCGCTGCGCGCGCTGGTGCAGGCGGCCTGCGAAGGCCTCGCCCAGGCGGCGCCGGAAGCGATCCTCGAGGCGACGCTGCGCGACCTGTACGACGGCGTGCCGATGGAAGAGGTGCGCAAGTCCGCGGTGATGGCGGCGCGCGCCCTGCTCGAGAAGGATCCGGCCTACAGCTACGTCACCGCGCGGCTCCTGCTGCACGACATCCGCCTGGAGGTGCTGGGCGAGGAGGCGAGTCAGGCGGACATGACGACCCGCTACGCCACCTATCTCCCGCAGTGCATCGCGCGCGGCATCGCCGCCGAGCTGCTCGATCCCGAACTGGCGCAGTTCGACCTCGCTCGCCTGGGCCGCGCACTCAGGCCCGAGCGCGACCTGAAGTTCGGCTACCTCGGCCTGCAGACTCTGTACGACCGCTACTTCCTGCATGTGCAGGGCCGCCGCATCGAGCTGCCGCAGGTGTTCTTCATGCGCGTGGCGATGGGTCTCGCGCTCAAGGAAGACAACCGCGACGCGCGCGCCATCGAGTTCTACGACGTGCTGTCGAGCTTTGACTTCATGAGCTCGACGCCGACCCTGTTCAATTCCGGTACGCAGCGCTCGCAGCTCTCGAGCTGCTACCTCACCACCGTCGCCGACGATCTCGAAGGCATCTACGAGGCGATCAAGGAGAACGCGCTGCTCGCCAAGTATGCGGGCGGGTTGGGCAACGACTGGACCCCGGTGCGCGCGCTCGGCTCGCACATCAAAGGCACCAACGGCAAGTCGCAGGGCGTGGTGCCGTTCCTCAAGGTGGTGAACGACACCGCCGTGGCCGTGAACCAGGGCGGCAAGCGCAAGGGCGCCGTCTGCTCTTACCTCGAGACGTGGCACCTCGACATCGAGGAGTTCCTCGAGCTTCGCAAGAACACCGGCGACGACCGCCGCCGCACGCACGACATGAACACGGCGAACTGGATCCCGGATCTCTTCATGAAGCGGGTGATGGACAACGCCGAGTGGACCCTTTTCTCACCCTCGGATTGCCGGGATCTGCACGACAAGTTCGGCCGCGCGTTCGAAGAGGCCTACCTGCGCTACGAGGACAAGGCGGCGCGCGGCGAACTGAAGCTGTTCAAGAAGGTTCCGGCCGTCCATCTGTGGCGGAAGATGCTGTCGATGCTGTTCGAGACCGGGCATCCGTGGATCACCTTCAAGGACCCGTGCAATCTCAGAAGCCCCCAGCAGCACGCGGGCGTGGTGCACAGCTCGAACCTCTGCACCGAGATCACGCTCAACACCTCGGGCGACGAGATCGCGGTGTGCAATCTCGGCTCGGTCAACCTGGTCGCTCACATGACCGAGCAGGGGCTCGATTTCGACAAGCTGAAGAAGACCATCCGCATCGCCATGCGGATGCTCGACAACGTCATCGACATCAACTACTACGCCGTCCACAAGGCGAAGAACTCCAACATGCGCCACCGGCCCGTGGGCCTCGGCATCATGGGGTTCCAGGATTGCCTGCACCAGTTGCGCACCCCATATGCCTCTCAGGAGGCGATGGAGTTCGCCGACCGCTCGATGGAGATGGTTTCCTATGCCGCGTACTGGGCGTCCACCGAGCTCGCCGAAGAGCGCGGGCGCTACGCCTCGTTCCCGGGATCGCTGTGGGACCGCGGCATCCTGCCGCAGGACACGCTCGACATCCTCGCCGCCGAGCGGGGCGGCTACGTCGAGCTCGACCGCTCCTCTAGCCTCGACTGGGACGCGTTGCGCGCGCGCATCCAGGCGCACGGCATGCGCAATTCCAACTGCCTCGCCATCGCGCCCACCGCCACCATCGCCAACATAGTCGGCGTCTCGGCCTCGATCGAGCCCACCTACCAGAACCTATTCGTGAAGTCGAACCTGTCGGGCGAGTTCACCGTGGTGAACGACTACCTGGTGGCCGACCTCAAGGCGGGCGGCCTGTGGGACGAAGTCATGATCGCCGACCTCAAGTACTTCGACGGCAACCTGGCGCGCATCGACCGCGTGCCGGCGGCGCTGCGCCAGCTCTACGCCACCGCGTTCGAGATCGAGCCGCGCTGGCTGGTCGAGGCGGCGGCGCGGCGCCAGAAGTGGATCGACCAGTCGCAGTCACTGAATATCTATATGGCGGGCGCCTCGGGAAAGAAGCTCGACGAGACCTACAAGCTCGCCTGGCTGCGCGGCCTGAAGACCACCTATTACCTGCGCGCCATGGGCGCGACGCACGCCGAGAAGTCGACCTCCAAGGCGGGCGCGCTGAACGCCGTCCCGACTTCAGCCGAGCCGGCGATGGCGGCCGAGGCCGGCGTCAAGATGTGCTCGATCGACACCCCCGACTGCGAGGCTTGCCAGTGATCACCCTCGGCAGGCTTTCGTTCAACGGTCCCTTCTTGGCGCCGCTCTGGTCCCCGCCGAAAAGCGCGGGCCTGTATGCGGTGCTGGTGCCCGGATGGCGCCTCCTCACCTTCCGGGCACTTTATTTCGGCCAGGCGGAGCGGTTCGACCCGGAGCTCGTCAAGACGCATGCGCGCCATCCGGAGTGGCTGACGATCGCCGGCACTGATTGGAACCTGTACATCGCGACGCACGAGATGTCGTTCTCCACGCCTTCGCAGCGAGAAGCCGCGGCGCGCGAGCTGGCGCGCAGCTACAAGCCGGAATTCAAGCCGGTCGACAAAAACGCGCCGAGCCTCGGCACGCTGCTCATCGCGCAGTCGCTGCGCAACTCACAGGACAAGTAGCCGACCATGCTCAAATTCGAAGACGTCGCCCTGGGCAGCGCGAGCGCCTTCCTGCCGGCCACGGCCGGCGCGGAAAGCCGCTTCGCCGCGGGCAACGCCTTCCGCCGCGTCACGGCGGAGGACAAGCGCGTCATCAATTCCAAGGCGGACCTCAATCAGCTGGTGCCCTTCAAGTACAAGTGGGCCTGGGAGAAGTACCTCGCCGCCTGCGCCAACCACTGGATGCCGCAGGAAATCAACATGAGCCGCGACATCGCGCTCTGGAAGGACGCCCAAGGCCTCTCCGAGGACGAGCGCCGCCTCGTGAAGCGCAACCTCGGATTCTTCGTCACGGCCGACTCCCTCGCGGCGAACAACATCGTCCTTGGCACCTATCGGCACATCACCGCGCCGGAATGCCGGCAGTACCTGCTGCGCCAGGCGTTCGAAGAGGCGATCCATACCCACGCCTACCAGTACATCGTCGAGAGCCTCGATCTCGACGAGGCGGAGATCTTCAATGCCTACCACGAGGTGGCCTCGATCCGCGACAAGGACGAGTTCCTGGTCCCGTTCATCGATGCGCTGACCGACCCTTCCTTCACCACCGGCACGCCGGCGAGCGACCAAAAGCTGCTGAAGAGCCTGATCGTCTTCTCGTGCCTGATGGAGGGCCTGTTCTTCTACGTCGGCTTCGTGCAGATACTGGCGCTCGGCCGCCAGAACAAGATGACCGGCGCCGCCGAGCAGTACATGTACATCCTGAGAGACGAGTCGATGCACTGCAACTTCGGCATCGACCTCGTGAACCAGATCAAGCTCGAGAACCCGCAGCTCTGGACCCCCGCATTCCGCGAGGAGCTGCACGAGCTCTTCCGGCGCGCGGTGGATTTGGAATACCGGTACGCGGAAGACACCATGCCGCGCGGAGTGCTCGGCCTGAACGCCCCGATGTTGAAGGAGTACCTGCGCTTCATCGCCAACCGGCGCTGCCAGCAGATCGGCCTCGAGCAGCTCTTTGCGGGCGCGCAGAACCCGTTTCCGTGGATGAGCGAGATGATCGATCTCAAGAAGGAGCGCAACTTCTTCGAGACGCGAGTGATCGAGTATCAGACGGGCGGTGCACTGAGCTGGGAATGATGCTTACGCGCAACGATTGATGCGAAAAGAAGCGACGAGGGGGAGCAACATGGAAGAGGAGTGGGATCAAATGCATAGAATCACAGCATGCAAGGCCGAGGAGGATTACAAGCTGTGGCTGCGCTTCGAGGATGGACTCGAAGGCTCGGTGTTCCTCGGCAACCTGCTTGAGATCGGCGCCTTCCAGCTGTGGCGGGATGTGCGCGAGTTCGAGAAGGTCAGCGTCGATCCGCATACCGCGACTGTCACCTGGGAGGGCGGTATCCGGCTCGACAGCGATGTCCTGTACCAGGACCTCGCGTCGCGGTCCCACGCCATTCAGCATGCCGGCGGCGGCAACATCCCGCCGGCGGTTGGATAGTCCGCGCCCAAAGGGCCGGGCTTCTTTTGTTCAACTACCTTGAAGGAGCAAAGCATGGCGAAGAAAAAAGCGAAAAAAGGCGGAAAGAAAAAGAAGAAGAAGAAAGCATCAGGAAAAAAGAAGAGAGCATTAAGAAAAGCGGGTAACAAAAAGGCGGCAGCAAAGAAATCCGCCAACAAGAAGAAGAAGGCGGGAAAGAAGAAAAAGGCCACCAAAGCCGCCACACCCACGGCCAGCACGGCGGAACCGTCGACGTCTGTATCTGCAGCGTCGACGGAAGCTGCGACACCCAGCGCGCGACCCGCGCTGAATCCAGCAGCCGCTTGGCCCTTCCCGACGGGTTCCCGGCCGTAACGGGAACCCGGAGGCGGGCGGGGACGAAAGTCCCCTGCAGGCCTTCAAAGCTCAGCGGACCGGCATGGGTCCAATCGGCCCAAGAAACGAGACCCGGCCGGTCCGCGAGGCTTCCCTGCGAAGCGCCATTTTAGCCGCCGTTGGCGACCGAATCCCTCCATATCGGCGCCGCTTGTCGCCGTTTCGCAACTCCGCGGCAGGGTGTGCGGATGCGTTAGAAGTGATTGACACACTTGAGAAAAGTCACATAACGTGGCGCCAACTATTTCCGGTGACCGCCCGCCTCAGGGGCCCCCCGGAGCCCAACGCAAGGAGGGAGGTTGCTATGGACACATCGCTGGTGCGGCGCGCCTACTTGGGCGCCAAGAGCGTTCTTGCCCTGGTCGGCCTGGCAGCCCTGGCTGCCTTGGTTATGGTGCCCTTCGAGGGCGAGGTCGCCAAAGCCCTGCCGCTTGGCCATGACCGGTTCTTCGAGCCGGGAAAGGCCCTTCCGGTCGCCATTACGGCGCCGGTCGAGACGGTGCTCGAGCGCGAGCAGCGCAACCTGACCGAGTTCATTGCCAAGCGCTACCGGGTGTCGGAAACAGCGGTGGCCGCCTATGTCGCTTCGGCCTACCGCGCCGGCGAACAGCACTCGGTGGACCCGGTCCTCATCCTGTCGATCATGGCGATCGAATCACGCTACAACCCAGTGGCCGAAAGTACGGTGGGTGCCAAGGGCCTGATGCAGGTGCTGCCCAAGTACCACCTGGACAAGCTACTGGACCACGGCGGCGAAGAGGCGCTTCTCGAGCCGGACGTCAACATCCAGGTCGGCACGCAGATCCTGCGCGAATACGAGCGCCGCTTCCGCGACACCGAGACCGCGCTGCAGATGTACGCCGGCGCCTTCGACGAGCCAAGCGGCGCCTACGCCGCCAAGGTGCTCGCCGAGCGCGCGCGCCTCGAGCCGCTCAGGCAGAAGGCGCGCAAGCCGCAAAGCGTTTGATGCGGCGCGCCGCCTCCTCGAGCTCCCCGAGGGCCCGGGTGTAGGCAAAGCGCACGTGGTGCGCGGTGCCATTGGCGCCGAAGTCGACGCCCGGCGTGGCCGCCACCGCTTCACGCTCCAGCAGCTGAATGCAGTACTCGCGCGCGTCGCGCCCGCAATCGGCGTAAATGTAGAAGGCGCCGTGCGGCTCGACCGGCACGGCGAGACTGGCCTCCTTCAGCGCTGGCAGCAGGAGATCGCGCCGACGCGCGAACTCGCCGCGGCGACGCTCGAGGATCGCGAGCGACTCGGGGCTGAACGCGGCGCATGCCGCGTGCTGCGCCGCCGCCGGCGCCGAGATGAAAAGATGCTGCGCCAGCTTCTCGAAGCCGCGCACCGCATGCGGCGGCAGCACGACCCAGCCGAGCCGCCAGCCGGTCATGCAGAAGTACTTCGAAAAGCTGTTGACCACCACGACCTCGCCCGGCAAACCGAGCGCTGTCCACGGCTCCGCGCCGTAGGTGAGTCCCTGGTAGATCTCGTCGACGATTAGGACGCCGCCGCGGCTGGCGATGAACTCGGCGATGCGCGCAAGCTCGGCCCGCTCGATCAACGTACCGGTCGGATTGGACGGCGAGCCGAGGATCAGGCCCTTGGTACGCCCACCCCAAGCTGCTCGCACCATCGCCGCCGTCGGCTGGAAATTATCCGCCGCTGAAACGTCGAGCGCGCGCGCGCGGCCCTCGAAAGCGCGCACGAAATGCCGGTATCCGGGATAGCCGGGATCGGGCACCAGTACCTCGTCGCCGGCATCGATGTAGAGCGCCGCGACCGTAAGCAGGCCGCCCGAGGCGCCCGCGGTGACGACGACGCACTCCACCGCGACTTGCCTGGCGAAGCGCGCCGCATAGTGAGCCGCGATCGCCTCGCGCAGCGCCGGCAGGCCGAGGGTGGCGGTATACGCGGTGCGGCCTTCGCGCAGCGCGCGCACGCCGGCTTCGACGACCGGCTCGGGCGCCGTGAAATCGGGCTCGCCGATTTCCAGGTGCACGACGTGGCGCCCGGCACGCTCGAGCGCATGCGCGCGCGAGAGGACGTCCATCACCTCGAACGGCGTAATTTCCGCTGCACGACGAGCGGTCAGCACCGGGTCATTCTACGGTCGGGGGCTGCTATAGAATCTTTTCGTGGACGAGCAGCTTAGGAAGAGCGCCCTCGAGTATCACCGCCGCCATCCGCCGGGCAAGCTCTCGATCCTTCCCACCAAGCAGCTCACCAACCAGCGCGACCTTGCGCTTGCGTACTCTCCCGGCGTCGCCGCCGCGTGCGAAGAAATCGTGCGCGATCCGCTTTCCGCGGTGCACTACACCTCGCGCTCGAATCTCATCGCCGTGGTGACCAACGGCACGGCGGTGCTCGGGCTCGGGGCGATCGGTCCGCTCGCCGCCAAGCCGGTCATGGAAGGCAAGGCGGTGCTGTTCAAGAAGTTTGCCGGCATCGACTGCTTCGACATCGAGATCGACGAGCGTGACCCGCACAAGCTGGTCGACATCGTCGCCGCGCTCGAGCCCACCTTCGGCGCCATCAATCTCGAGGACATCAAGGCGCCGGAATGCTTCATCGTCGAGCGGCTGCTGCGCAAGCGCATGAAGATCCCGGTGTTCCACGACGACCAGCACGGCACGGCAATCACGGTGGGTGCCGCGATCTACAACGGCCTGAAAGTGGTCGGCAAGAAGATCGAGGAAGTGAAGCTCGTCTCCTCGGGCGCGGGTGCGGCGGCGCTTGCCTGCCTGGATCTCCTGCAGAAGATGGGCCTGCCGCTCGCCAACATTGTCGTCACCGACATCGAGGGCGTCGTCTACAAGGGCCGGCGCGAGCTGATGGACCCGGACAAGGAGCGCTATGCCAAGGAGACGCGCGCGCGCACGCTCGACGAGGTGATCGACGGCGCCGACGTCTTCCTCGGCCTGTCGGCGGGCGGCGTGCTGAAGCCGGCGATGGTGAAGAAGATGGCCGCGCGGCCCTTGATACTCGCGCTTGCCAATCCGGAGCCCGAAATCCTGCCCGAGCTGGCACGCGAAGCGCGCGCCGACTGCGTCATCGCCACCGGCCGTTCCGATTACCCGAACCAGGTCAACAACGTGCTCTGCTTCCCGTTCGTCTTCCGGGGCGCACTCGACGTCGGCGCCACGACGATAACGACCGAGATGGAGCTCGCAGCCGTGCGCGCCATCGCCGAGCTCGCGCAGGCCGAAACCTCCGAGCAGGTGGCGCTCGCCTACGGGATCGAGACGATCAGCTTCGGACCGGAGTACATTATCCCGCGGCCGTTCGACCCGCGCCTCATCGCGCGCGTGGCGCCGGCGGTTGCACAGGCGGCCGTGGATTCCGGCGTCGCCACCCGTCCGCTCGCCGACATGGAGGCCTACCGACAGTCGCTGACGCAGTTCGTCTAC
>JAEKLK010000193.1 GCA_019509895.1 Betaproteobacteria bacterium
CGCTGCTCTATGTGCTTGCCGAGGCGCCACGGCGCAGATCGCGGTGACGGGCAATGAAGGCCTGGTGGGCATCTCGCTCTTCGTGGGCGGCGAGACCACGCCGAGCCGGCCCGCGCTTCGATCGCCTGCTTGTCGCCGGCGCAGTCGATGAGGGTGGGCTTCTCCTTGGTGGCCTCGACCTTCTTCGAGCGGCGGGGGCACAGCATCCCATGCCGCGATGGCGCGCCACCGTGCGCTGGCGACGCATAGCCTGTCTACGGCTGGGACGAGCGCGAGACGCCGTAGATCAGGAGCACCGGCACGAGCTTGCCCGCTTCGGCTGCGCTCGCGCCGGCTTCGTTCTGCCGGTTCTTGTCCCCGAGCGCCTTGATCAGGCCGTCGATGCCGCTCGCGCGCACCGTGGCGGCGAAGGACTCGCGGTAGGTGAGCGCCAGGCTCACACCGGCGATCTTCACGTCGTATACCCGCCAGCCGCCGACGCCGTCGGCCATCTCGTAGTCGATGGTGAGTGCCTCGACGCCGGGCCGGCGCATCGCCGAGCGCACCGTTACCTCGGTTTCGCCGGCGGCCGCGCGCAGCGGCTTGTAGTCGATCGCCAGGCCGCGGAACTCGAGCAACGCCTGCGAATAGGTGCGCACCAGCAACGTCTTGAACTGCGCGGTGAGCTCGAGCTGCTGCTCGGTCGATGCGAGGCGCCAGTTGCGCGCAAGCGCGACGCGCGTCATGCGCTCGAAATCGAACACCGGCACGATCCGCGTATCGACCAGCCCTGCGAGCTCGCTCGAGCGCGCGGCGCTCGCGTCTTTGCCGAGCACTGCCATTACCTCGGCGGTGAGCGCGCTCATCATCGCGTCGGGCCGCGCGGGCGTCGGCGCCCGGAGTTGCGCCCCTGCGACCGTTGATCCGAGCACCAGTGCGGTGGCGAGTGCGCTGAAGAGGTTGCGCATCCGCCGATGTTCGGCGCGCCGCGCGACAGCCGCTGTGCGCCGGCGCACACAGGCGCCCGCTGTGGGTGGCCCACACTGTCGACGAGCATCGCCCGAGGAAGCCTCGAGCCCTGCTCCATGCGTCGCGGCCGCCGTCCGCGGCGCGGCGCTTCTTCTCCTACGAGCTGAAAGGCGCGTCGCGCTCTAGGCGCGTAGCCACTGCGGCACGCAAGTTGCTCCGCTGCGGAGCACACGGAGAGCGCAACCATGAGACTACTGCTACTACTCGCCGCCGCCGGCGCGGGCTATTACTTCTACCGGCAACGCCAGCTGATGCGTGCCAGCGGCTCGACCACCAACGCGAGCGAGGCGATGGACGACATCCATGTCCGGCCGAACGCGGACGCCGACGAGCACCTCGACGCTGCGGTCATGGAGACTTTCCCCGCGAGCGACCCGGTGTCCCCGGGCAAGCCGTCCGAAACCGCGTGGGAGCGCCAGCAGCGGGAAAAACGCAGCTAGCCTAGCCGCGAAGCCAACGCTCGCCCTCTGTGTAGAGCCGCGCGAGCGCTTCGCTTCCCGGCGTGGGCAGACCGAGCGTGATGCGCGCACCACCACTCGCCTGGAAATAGGCGAGGTGCCGATAGCCGACCGGGTAGTGCGCAAACTCGTGCTCATCCAGCTCGACCCGATGGCCGGGCGTGACGGGATCCATGCGGTCCTTTTCGTAGATCATCTCGCGGCGCGCGATGCGCCACGTGCCCGCCTCGCGCATGAAGCGGTCGTACGAACGGCAATAGCAGGTGATATCGACCTCGACGGCGGCCAACCTGCCGCGCACGAGCAGCACGAGCCGCGTTTCCGCGATAGCGCGATCGCCGTTCAGCTCGACCGCGCATGCTCCGACGAAATGCTGCGACAGGCTGCCGCCCGGCGGGCGCGAGCGCGCAAGGCGGATGAACTCGCTCGCCGGGCCGACGAACCACGTGGTGTGCTGGATCGCGTCCGGCGTGTAAAGAGTCGCGAGCTTGTCCCAGCGGCCGGTATCGCGCCAGAGCGCCCAGTTCGCGACCGAGTCGACGATTTCCGGCCGGTCGCCGATGCGTTGGCTCGTCATTCCGGCCGGATGCCCGCCTGGCGCAGGAGCGCCGGCCATTTCTCGGCCTCGCCCCTGACGAAGGCGCGCGTCTCCTCGGGCGACATCGAGATGATGCGCCAGCCCGTTGCGTCGAGCCGGCGACGCACCTCGGCATCGGCGAGCGCCTTGAGCGTCGCGGCCCGCAGGCGCTCGATCGCCTTCGGCGGCGTCTTCGCCGGCGCGAAAAGTCCGATCCAGCTATCGAGCACCAGCTCGGGGAGCCCCGCCTCCGCCGCAGTCGGCACGTCGGGCAAGAGCGCATCGCGTAGCGAGCCCGAAGTGACGTAGGGCTTGACGCGCCCATCGATGATGAAAGGACGTGCGGTCGTAGTGTTGTCGAAGAAGAGATCGACGCGTCCGGCCAGCAGATCGAGATACGCCGGCTGCGCGCCCTTGTACGCAACTTCGAGCAGATCGACGTGCGCGAAGCGTTTGAGCATGAGCGCGCTCACGTGCTGACCGGTGCCGACGCCCGACGTGGCGATCGAAAGCTTGCCCGGATCGGCACGCGCCGCGTCGATCAGCTGGCGAAGATTGGCCGCCGGCAGATCCTTGCGGCCGACGAGCGCGTAGGTGAACGCGCCGACCATTGCCACCGGCGCGAAATCGCGTACTGGGTCGTAGGGCAGATTCCGGTGCAGCCCCGGATTGAACGCCATGTTGGCGAGCCCACCGACGAGGAGCATGTAACCGTCCGGCGCGGCCGTCGCCACCGCCTGCGTGCCCACCAGCGTGCCACCGCCGGCCCGGTTCTCGACGATGCACGGCTGGCCGAGATCGGCGGTGAAGCGCTCGGCGAGCAGCCGGCCGATTACGTCGTAGCCGCCGCCGGGTGTGCTCGGCACGATGATATGCACCGGCCTCGCGGGATACTCCTGCGCCGCTAGCGCTCCGGCGAGCGCAAGGAGGAGGACTGAAGCTAGCGAGCGCAGCGTGCTCAACGCTATGAGGTGATGTAGGCGCGCAGCGCTTGCGCCTCCTGCGCGGTTTCCTCGAGCTTGACCTTCACCAGGTCGCCGATCGACACCAGCCCGACCAGCTTGCCGTCCTCGAGCACTGGCAGATGACGGAAGCGGCGCTGCGTCATCAGCCCGAGCGCCTCGTCGATCGTCATCGAGAGTTTCCCGACGACGACGCTGCAGGTCATGCGCGATTCCACGGTGAGCGCGTCAAAGTCGCGATCGCCGTCGGCATGCATGCGCACCACGTCGCGCTCGGTGAAGATGCCGACCGGACACTCCCCGGAGTCCGGCACCAGCACTGCGCCGACTTTCTCGGCCTGCATGGTCCGGATCGCGTCGGTGATGCTCGATTTGGCCGAGACTGTCACCACGCGACGGCCCTTGCCCGCCAATACCTCGCTCAGCTTCATAGGCGCCTCCTGTACACGACATCCTACCCGCGGGCGGCGGCTGCAGGTCGATCTTCACGGGAAGAACTCGCGGCGCAGCGCCTTCGAGCTTACTGGAAGCGAATGACTTCTCAGTTCAGCGCCTTGAGGCGCGGCAGCACGCCGCGGGCGAAGCGCTCCATGTTGGCGCGCGTCAGGTCGGCGGGCAGCGTGCCGAACTGGCACATGACGAGCAGGTTGCCGAAGCGCATCTCGCGCCAGTAGCCCTCGAAGGCCTTGGTGACGGTCTCGGCGCTGCCGCAGACGAAAAGGCCAAGCTCGATCGCCTGCTCGATGGTCACCTCGCCGAACATTTGCGCCTTTGCCTTCATCACGTTCTTCAGCGACTCGCGTGACGTATAGCCCGGCGGCAGGAGCATCTCGATCGGCATACGCACGTAGACATTGCTGAAGGCTTCGAAGTGCTCCTTCGCCTCGCGGCGTGCCGATTCGTCGCTCGCGCCGACATACACCGGGACCGCCCAGCCAAGCTGCCGGTCCTCGCAGCCGTAGCCGTAGGCCTGGCAGGTGTCGCGGTACTGCTTGAGATAGCGATGCACCACCTTCACCGGGCTGAAGGTCTGGAGATACGTGTAGCGCCTGTCCGGATGCGACGCCCAGTCGATCGTCTCCTTGCTGCCCTGCGACGGGATCCAGATCGGCGGATGCGGCTTCTGATACGGCCGCGGCCAGAGGTTCACGTACTGCACGCGATAATGGTGGCCCTGGAACGAGAACGGGCCAGGCTCGGTCCACGCGCGCACGATGAGATCGTGCGCCTCGTGGAAGCGGTCATGCGAGAAGGTCGGATTGACCCCGAAGGTGTGGTACTCGGCGCCGATACCGCGCACGAAGCCGGTGATAAGGCGGCCGCCGCTGATGACGTCGATCATCGCATGCTCTTCCGCCACCATCAGCGGATGCGAGCGCAGCGGCAGCGCGCTGCCGAGGATCGCAATACGAGCGCGCTTGGTGCGCCTCGCCAGCGCCGACGCGGTGACGATCGGCGATGGCATCAAGCCATAGGCAGTCTGGTGGTGCTCGTTCACCGCGACGACGTCGAAGCCCAGCTCCTCGCCGTACTCCAGCTCGTCGAGATAGCGGTTGTAGAGCCGGTGGCCCTTCTCCGGATCGAAATTGCGGTTCGGCAGCGTGACCCACACGGTGCCGTTCTTGCGCCCCGCCGCGAGATCGAGATCCGCGTAGGGCATGAGGTGAAAAAGGACTAGCTGCATGCGAAGCGCACCACGAGGTCGCAGAACTCGGCTTCCTTCTCGACCTGCGGCAGATGGCCGCAGCGCTCGAAGATATTCAGTTGCGCCTTCGGCATGAGGCGCTTCAATTCGTGCGCGATGCCGACCGGCAGGATCTGATCGTCCTCTCCCCAGACGATCGCCACCGGCACGTCGATGCGGTGCAGCCACTTCGGCAGGAACGGATCGTGCAGCCGCGGCTCCCACGCGAGGCGTGCGGTGGTGTGGCGGTTCTTGAGCGCGAGATCGATCGATTCCGGCGTGACCGGCATGGCGAGGCGCTCGTCGGCGAATTTCTGCTCGTGGAAGAGCTTGCGTGTCATGTCTTCGGGCGCGAGCAGGAAGATGTCCGCGGGCTCGGCGCCTTTCGCGGCGACGCCGGCGGGGCTCACGAGCACGAGCGAGCCGATGCGCGCGGTGTTTCTCACGGCCATCTCCAGCGCGATCCAGCCGCCCATGGAACTGCCGACGATGACCGCGCGCTCGAGCTTCAGGGCGGCGAGGAAATCCAGGTAGAAATAGGCGACGTCGTGGATGTTCTCCAACCACTCGGGCTCTTCGCTCTGCCCATAGCCGGGGTGGTCGGGCACGATGACGTCGAAGCGCTCGGCGAGCCGCTCCATGAACGGCAGCACGACCGGAGCGCCGCTCGCACCGTGCAGAAAGACGAGCGGCGCTGCATCGGAAGAGCTGCGACCGCCACGACGGTAATGCGTGCGGCAGCCGTCGAGCTCGAGCTGCTGATCAGAGAACGGCATGGCTCAGGCGCCGGCCGGCTAGGCCAGACTCGGTAATGACGGCGGGGATTTCGCCGAAATTCATCGGCGCCATGATGTGCGCGCCGGCGACGCCCGGAATTTCGGCGAGCTCGCGTAGCACCTCGATGCAGATCCTGCGACCCTCGAGCTTCGGGTCGGCGGCGCGCTCCAGCCGCTCGACCATCGCCTCGGGGATGATGGTGCCGAAGAGCTTCTCGCGCATCCAGCGCGCCGATTTCGCGGACGGGATCGGCGCGACGCCGATGAGGATCGGGATACGCACGCCGGATTCCCCAAGCCGCCCCATGTAGCGGCGAACGACGCCGGCATCCATGCAGAACTGCGTCTGCACGAAATCGGCGCCGGCCTCGAGCTTCGCCTTCAGGCCTTTGGGCTCCCAGCCGGGCGGCGGATCGATCGGCACGTCGGCCGCGCCGAGCACCAGCTTGAGCGGCGGGCCCGCGATTTTCGTGCCGGTGGGAAGCGCGTTCTCGCTGCGCATGCGGTGTGCCGTTGCAAGGAGCGTGCGGCTGTCCAGGTCGTACACCGCCTTCGCGTCGGGCTGATCGCCGGCCTTCGGATCGTCGCCTCCGAGCACCAGGATATTGTGGATGCCGAGCGCCGCCGCACCGAGGATATCGCCCTGCAGCGCCAGCCGGTTGCGGTCGCGGCAGGTCATCTGGAAGATCGGCTCGATGCCGCTTTGCACGAGAAAGTGCGCGGTCGCGAGGCTGGAAAGATGTACCTTCGCGCCCGCCCCATCGGTAACGTTTACCGCAGTAGCGAGGCCCTTCAGGGGCATCGCCCGGCGCAGGAATTCGGCGGGATCGGTGGAAACCGGCGGTGTAATCTCCGCCGTGATCACGAATTCGCCGCTGCGCAGCCTCGCCTGCAGTTGGCTCGCGGCGCGGCGGTCAGTCACCATAGGCGGGCGATCTTAGCATTGGGTTTTTGCCCACCCTAAATTCATGCCAGAGCTGCCCGACGTCACGGTATACGTAGAAGCGCTTGAGCAGCGCGTGCGCGGCAAGCGGCTGGACCGGGTGAAGCTTATGAACCCGTTCATTTTGCGAACCGCCGTGCCGCCGATTGGCGAGGCCGAGGGCAAGCGAGTGGGCGAGGTCCGGCGCATCGGCAAGCGGATTGTGTTCGTGCTGGAGGGCCCGCTCTACCTCGTCCTGCACCTCATGATCGCCGGCCGGCTGCGCTGGCTCCAAGCCAAGGAGAAGCCGCCGGGCAGGATTACGCTCGCCCTCCTGGAATTCGAAAATGGCACGCTCGTCTTCACGGAGGCCGGGACGAAGCGGCGCGCATCGCTCCACCTGCTTGCCAGCCTCGAAGGTGTCGATCCGGGAGGCGCGGAGGTGTTTGCGATCGAGGCGGCGGAGTTTGGCTCGCGACTGCGCCGCCAGAACCACACGCTCAAGCGCGCGCTCACCGATCCGCGGCTCTTCTCCGGCATCGGCAACGCCTACTCGGACGAGATCCTGCACCGGGCGAGGGTCTCGCCGCTCGCCATGACGGCCAAGCTGACGGACGACGAAATCCGGCACCTATACGAGGCGACGCGCGCTACGCTCGCGGAGTGGACCGAACGCGTGCGCGCGCAGGCGGCGGGCGGTTTTCCGGAAAAAGTCACGGCTTTTCGCGAGGGCATGGCCGTACATGGCCGCTACGGCAAGCCGTGTCCCGCGTGCGGTGCACCGGTGCAGCGGATTGTCTTCGCCGAAAACGAGACTAATTACTGTGCGCGCTGCCAGACGGGCGGCAAGATACTTGCTGACCGGGCGTTGTCACGGCTGCTGAAGAAAAGCTGGCCGCGCTCGATCGATGAACTGGGTTAAGGGGAGCAGATCGGTTCGACGAGTAGCGGTCCGAACGCTTGATCTGGCGCTTTTTCTGGAGCGAATATGAATCGTAGGAGCCTGCTCGCATTCCTCGGCCTCGGCGCTGCCGCGGCCCCCTCGCTGGCGGCGCAAAAAAAGGCCACGCCCAAGAATTCCGTGATCCTGCAGGTGAGCGACCGGGACAGCAACCGCTGGCAGCTCGCCCTCAACAACGCGCGCAACGTCCAGACCGACCTCGGCCAGGCGAACGTGCAGGTCGAGATCGTCGCCTACGGGCCGGGCCTCGACATGCTGAAGAGCGAGTCCCCGGTGGCCGATGGCCTTGCCGGCGCGCTCGACGCCAGCGTGCGCCTGATCGCCTGCCAGAACACCATGCAGAACAACAAGCTCACGCGCGAGGACATGTACAGCGGCATCGCGTACGTGCAGGCCGGCGTCACGCACATCATGAAACGCCAGCGCGAGGGCTGGGCCTACATCCGGCCGTAGCTTCGAAGCCGGCGAGTCACCGCTCACCGGACTATCCCCCTTGGTGGAATCGAGTAGCGCGCCGGCCGTTAAATGGCGGCGATGGAAAACGTTGTTCGCCTCGCCGATTACCGCAAGCGCCGCGCGGCTCGAACCAGCCGTCCGACGCCGGCCAACGACTGGGGTCCGCAGTACTACTGTCTGAAGTGCGACGGCGACGAGTTCCGGCTCTACGCCTCCGGCATGGTCCATTGCGCGCACTGCGGCTCGCTGATGCGTAACCTCTTCATCTCCGGAACGAAGACCGAAGAAGCTCCGCAGTAGGGGCCGCTTAGCCGGTAAAATTGCCGGCAAGTGAAGCAGGAACAGATTCCCGGCGACGCGATCGTCATCCGCGGCGCCCGCCAGAACAACTTAAAAAACCTCAGCCTAGCGATCCCGACCGGCGAGCTCGTCGTCGTCACGGGCGTCTCCGGCTCGGGGAAGTCGTCGCTTGCCTTCGATACGCTGTACGCCGAGGGCCAGCGCCGCTACGTCGAGACCTTCAGCCCGTACGCGCGGCAGTTCCTCGACCGCATGGACAAGCCGCAGGTGGACGCCGTGGAAGGCATCCCACCGGCAATCGCCATCGACCAGACCAACCCGGTGCGCACCTCGCGCTCGACGGTCGGCACGATGACCGAGCTGAACGACCACCTCAAGCTCCTGTTCGCGCGCGCGGCCAAGCTGCATTGCCGCGGCTGCGGCAAGCCGGTGCTGCGCGACACGCCGCAGTCGGTCTATCGGGCACTCGCCGAGCGGCCGGAGGAGCGCTTGCTCATCACCTTCCCGATCCCGGTGCCGAAGAACTTCAGCGAAGCGGAGGTGCTGCAGCTTCTCGAAGCACAGGGTTACACGCGCATCCATGCGAAAACCAAGGGCTGCATCGAGGTTATGCAGGACCGCGTGCGCGTTTCGAGCAGCGAGCCCTCGCGCGTCATGGATGCACTCGAATCGGCGATGCGCGTCGGCCAGGGACGCGTGAACATCTATCGTGAAAGATCGGGCTCCGACCCCGATTTGCCGCCGTTGCGCTTTTCGGCCGATCTGCACTGCGCCGACTGCGACATCCATTATTCGGAAGCGACGCCGGCGGCGTTTTCGTTCAACTCGCCGATCGGCGCTTGCGATACTTGCCGCGGCTTTGGTCGGGTGATCGGCGTCGACTTTGGCCTGGTCGTGCCGGACGAGTCGAAGACGCTGCGCGAGGGCGCCGTGCGGCCCTGGCAGAGCCCCAGCTTCAAGGAGTGCCAGGACGATCTCGCGAAGTACGCCAAGAAGCGAAAGATTCCGCTCGATACGCCGTTCCGCGATCTGACAGAGGCGCAGCGCCAGTGGGTGCTGGAGGGCGAGCCGGAGTGGCAAAGCTGGCGCAAGTCGTGGCCCGGCATCTGGTACGGCGTGCGTCGCTTTTTCAAGTGGCTCGAGACCAAGGCGTACAAGATGCACATCCGCGTCCTGCTCTCGAAGTACCGTGCGTACACCGAGTGCGAGGCGTGCCACGGCACGCGCCTGAAGCCGGACGCGCTCCTCTGGAAGGTCGACGGCAAATCGATTCGCGAGCTGATGCTGATGTCCGTTTCGGACGTCAAAGCATTTTTCGAGCGGCTGCAATTGCCGGCCCCGATGGACCAGGCGGCGGATCTGCTCCTTACGGAAGTGCGCACGCGCCTTGGCTACCTCTGCCAGGTCGGGCTGGGCTACCTAACGCTCGACCGCCAGTCGCGCACGCTCTCGGGCGGCGAGGTCCAGCGCATCAACCTCACGACCGCGCTCGGCACCTCGCTCGTCAATACGCTCTTCGTACTGGACGAGCCGTCGATCGGCCTGCATCCGCGCGACATGGGCCGCGTGATCGACGTGATGAAGCGGCTGCGCAACGCCGGCAACTCGCTCGTGGTCGTCGAGCACGACCCGCAGATCATGTTCGCCGCCGACCGCATCCTCGACATGGGACCCGGACCGGGCGAGCGCGGGGGCGAGATCGTGTTCTTCGGCCCGGCCGAGAAGCTCGCCGCCGAGCAGACGCTGACGGCCGATTACCTCGCGGGCCGCAGGAAGGCGGTGGAGCCGCGCCAGCCCGCGCCGCCGCGCATCTATCTCACGCTCGAAGGCGCGGCCGCCCACAACCTGAAGAACATCGACGTGCGCTTTCCGCTCGAGCGCCTGGTGTGCGTAACCGGGGTCTCGGGCTCGGGCAAATCGACGCTCGTGCAGGACGTCCTCTACCCGGCGCTCCTGAAAGCGAAGGGGCGCCCGACCGAATCGCCGGGCGCGCATCGCATGCTGCGCGGCGCGCACCAGGTGAGCGACGTCGTCCTGGTCGACCAGTCGCCGATCGGCAAGACCACACGCTCCAACCCCGCGAGCTACGTCGGCGCGTTCGACTGCATCCGCGCCCTGTTCGCGAAGACGCCCGCAGCACGCGAGCGCGGCTACACCGCCGGCACCTTCAGCTTCAACTCCGGCAACGGCCGCTGCCCGGCCTGCGGCGGCAACGGCTTCGAGCACGTCGAGATGCAGTTCCTCTCCGACGTGTATCTGCGCTGCCCGGACTGCGACGGCCGCCGCTACCGCTCCGAGACGCTCGAGGCGACGTTGCGCGGCAAGTCGATCGCCGATGTCCTCGACATGACGGTGTCGGAGGCCGTGCGCTTCTTCGGCGCACATGCCGAGGTCGTGCAGCGCCTGAAGCCGCTCGTGGACGTGGGGCTCGACTACCTGAAGCTCGGCCAGCCGGTGCCCACCCTCTCCGGCGGCGAAGCCCAGCGGCTGAAGCTCTCGGGCTATCTCGCCGAGACCGAGGCCGGATCGGATCCGAAGCTCTTTCTCTTCGACGAGCCGACCACCGGCCTGCACTTCGACGATGTGGCGAAGCTGCTGCGCGCCTTTCGCCAGCTACTCGATGCCGGCCATTCGCTGATCGTGATCGAGCACAACCTCGACGTCGTCGGCGCCGCCGACTGGATCGTCGACCTCGGCCCGGAAGGCGGCGATGCGGGCGGCTATGTCGTGTGCGAAGGCACGCCGGCGCATGTGATGGCGCACGAGGCCTCGCACACCGGCAAGGCGCTGCGCGAGTATCTCGACAAGCTGAACGGCAATTCTGCACCTGTCTCGGAATTCAAGGTGCAGGAGCCGGCGGGACGCTATCTCGGCAACTTCATCCGCATTCACAACGCGCGCGAGCACAACCTCAAGAACATCGATGTGGACATCCCGCGCGGCCGCTTCACCGTTATCACCGGCGTGTCCGGGTCCGGCAAATCGACACTCGCTTTCGACATCCTGTTCAACGAAGGCCAGCGGCGGTATCTGGAGTCGCTGAATGCCTATGCGCGCCAGTTTGTGCAGGCCGCTTCGCGCCCGGATGTGGACGCGATCTTCGGCATTCCGCCCACGGTGGCCATCGAGCAGCGGACGAGCCGTGGCGGGCGCAAATCGACGGTCGGTACCCTCACCGAGGTGCATCACTTTCTGCGGCTGCTCTTCGTCAAGCTCGGCACGCAATACTGCCCCGACTGCGAGATCCCGATTGAGCCGCAGAGCGAGGAAGTAATCGCCGCACGGCTGATGAAGGAGTACCGGGGCAAGCGCATCACGCTGCTGGCGCCGCTGGTCGTCAACCGTAAGGGTGTCTATACAGACCTGGCCAAATGGGCCGCCGGCAAGGGCTACTGGCACCTGCGCGTCGACGGCAAGATGCTGCCGGTGCGCCCATTCCCCCGGATCGACCGGTTCAAGGAACACACCATCGAGCTGCCGGTGCTGGCGCTCAAGGTGGAAGCGAAGGCCGAGACGCAGCTGCGCCAGGCGCTGCGCACGGCACTCGAGTTCGGCAAAGGCGTCGTGCATGTACTCGAGGGCGAGGTGCAGGTCTATTCGACCAAGCGCGCGTGCCGCTCGTGCGGCCGCAGCTTCCCGGAGCTCGACCCGCGCCTCTTCTCGTACAACTCGAAGCACGGCTGGTGTCCGGCATGCTACGGCACGGGACTCGCGATCGAGGAGGTCGACTGGGACGACGAGCGCGCCAAGACCGGCGCCGAGGACAACGTCCTCGACTCCTGGATCGAATGGCTCGAGATCGAGGAAGCGTGTCCCGAGTGCGAAGGCGCGCGGCTCAACCGCGAGGCGCTCGCGGTGCTCTGGCGCGGCAAGAACATCTCCGACTACGGGCACCAGGCGGTGTCGCTGCTGCAGAAGCTCTTCGCCGACATCGAGCTCGCGGGGCGCGAGCGCGAGATCGCGCGCGATCTGGTCGCCGAGCTGCGCTCACGCCTGGGCTTCCTCGGCGAGGTTGGCCTGGGCTATCTGACGCTCGACCGCTCGGCGCCGACGCTCTCGGGCGGCGAAGCGCAGCGCATCCGCCTCGCGGCGCAGCTCGGCTCCAACCTGCGCGGCGTCTGCTACATCCTCGACGAGCCGACCATCGGCCTGCACCACCGCGACAACCGGATCCTGCTCGACGTGCTGGAGAAACTCGAGGCGAAGGGCAATTCGCTGGTGGTGGTCGAGCACGACGAGGACACCATCCGCCGCGCGCACCACGTCATCGACCTCGGCCCCGGCGCGGGCAAGCTCGGCAGCGAAGTCGTCGCGCAAGGCGACGCGGAGGACCTGATGGCCGATCCGCAGTCGCTCACCGGCCGCTTCCTGCGCGAGCCGCTGCGCCATCCGCTGCAGCCGCGCAGGGCCGTTCCCCGCACCCATGGCTCGATTCATGTTGAAAAGGCCAATCTCCACAACCTGAAAAATGTCGACGTGCGGATTCCCCTCGGCCGGCTGATCGCCGTGACCGGCGTTTCAGGCTCGGGGAAATCAACCCTGGCGCGCGACGTGCTGTTCGAATCATTGATCAAGAAGACGCCGATCGGCTGCAGGGCCGTCAAAGGCCGCGACTCGATCGAGCGCGCGCTCGAGGTCGACCAGACGCCGATCGGCAAGACGCCGCGCTCCTGTCCCGCGACCTACGTCGGCTTCTGGGACAACATCCGCCGCCTGTTCGCCGACACCACCGAGGCGCGCGTGCGTGGCTGGACGGCGAGCCGCTTCTCCTTCAACACCAAGGGAGGGCGCTGCGAGGGCTGCGAGGGGCAAGGGATCAAGAAAAT
>JAEKLK010000103.1 GCA_019509895.1 Betaproteobacteria bacterium
CGCGCTCTTGCCGCCGAGTTCATCGTAGATCTCGTAGGCCGCCTTTTCGGCCGCTTCCAGGACGGGACGCGGAAACGGCCGCAACTGCGTGCCGCTCGCCACGAGCTTGCGTAGCGCGATCGGGTTGACCTCGTCGTATTTCGCCGGCATCCAGACATTGGCCTCGGCGCACGCCGTCGCAAGCGCCGCCTGGTAATGCTTCGGCAACTCGTTCCACTTCTTCTCGTTGACCAGCGTATGAAGCATGGGGCCGCCTTCCCAGAAGCCCGGGTAGTAATAGAACTTCGCTACCTTGTTGAAGCCGAGCTTCTCGTCGTCGTACGGGCCGACCCATTCCGCGGCGTCGATGGTGCCCTTCTCCAGCGCCGGATAGATGTCCGGCCCACCGATCAGCTGCGGCACGACGCCGAGCTTCGCCATGATGAGGCCCGCCATGCCGCCGATGCGCATCTTCACGCCCTTCAGGTCGTCGACCGTCTTGATCTCCTTCCTGAACCAGCCGCCCATCTGGCAGCCGGTATTGCCAGCGAGAATCGCCTTGATGCCGTAATCCTTGAGAAGCGGCTCGAGCGCCTTCTCGCCGCCACCGTGATACCACCAGGCGTTCGATTGCCGCGTGTTCGGCCCGAAGCACACCGCGCAGGCGAGCGCGAAGGCCGCGTCCTTGCCGTAGTAGTAATAGAGCGCGGTGTGACCGAGCTCCACCGTGCCCGCCTGCACGGCGTCGAGCACCTGCAGCGCGGGCACGATTTCGCCCGCGGCAAAGGCGCGGATCTGGAACTTGCCCGCCATGTGATGGTCGGCTGCGATTGCGCGATCGCCGGCGCGGCTACCGCTCCAGCGGCCACCCCCGCCGCCGCTTTCTTAAGAAACGATCTGCGTTGCATGCGTCTCACTCCTCTGGTGGTGAAATAAGCGCGGGATTGTAGGTCAATTGAGTCGCGCGCAGCGCGAGGACACTTCGATCAGCCGCACGCGCACCTCGTCGAGATCGGGCGCATTCGGCTCACGCTCGACGTAGTCGCTCAGATCCTTGAGCGCGGCGCGGTAGCATTCGAGGCGTTGGTAGACGATACCGCGGTCGCGCAGCTCGGCCGCCGCTTCCGGCGCCACGATCACCATGCGGTTCAGCACCGCGAGCAGCCGCTCGGGCTTGTCCTTGTCGCGATAGATCGCCTTCAGGTTGCGCAGCACGCGCGCCACGATCTGTCGGTTTGTCGCCGCGTCGAGGAACTGGTCCAGCGGCAGCTCGCTCACCGGCACATCGCCGGCGACGCCGGGCGGGATGACGCGCGCGAGCCGCTCGCGCAAGTCCGCTTCGGACTGCGGTGCGCCGGCGGCGAACGGATCGAGCACCAGCACGCCGGCGCGCAGCCGCAGCCGCACCAGAAAATGACCGGGGAACGAGACGCCCTCGAGCGGCAGGCCGACGCGGCGGCCGAGCGCCATGTAGAGGACGGCGAGCGTGATCGGGATGCCGGTGCGGCGATCCAAGACATCGTTCAGGTAACTGTTGCGTGGATCGTAGTAATCGTCCGTGTTGCCGCGGAAACCGAGCTCGCCGTACAGGAACTCATTCAGCACCGCCACCCGCTCCTCCGCGCCCCCCGCCTGCGGCAGCAGCGAGCGCAGCCGCATCGCCATGCGCTCGATGTCGCCGAGATAGCGCTCGACCGCGAGACCCGGATAGGCGTCCTGCGCGATCATCAGGCAGGCATGCGCGAGATCGATGCGCGCATCATCGCGCCCCATGACTTCGCCGAACGCGGCAAGCGAGGCGCTCATGCCGCCGCCCGGCGCGAGAAATCGCGCGGCCGAAATCCGAGCGCCGCCAAGCACGCGCCATAGAGAAGCATGCCGAGCACCACGAGGCCGATGAGCGCCGGCAGCTTCTTCTGCCAGCCCGCCGCCAGCCACCAGCTCGCCGGGCCCATGGCAAAGAAGAGCGCGATCGCCATCAGCGCGTTGGCGCTCGCCACCTTGAGGGCAAAGGCGCCCCATCCGGGCTGCGGCGTGTAGGCACCGGCCGCGCGCAGACCGCGATAGAGAAGCGCCGCATTCAGGCAGGCGCCCAGGCCGATCGCGAGCGCGAGGCCCGCGTGCTTGAGCGGCACGATGAAGGCGACATTCATGAGCTGCGTCAGGGCCAGGGTGAAGATACCGATCTTCACCGGCGTCTTGATGTTCTGCCGCGCGTAGAAACCGGGCGCCAGGATCTTCACCAGGATCATGCCGACCAGGCCGATGCTATAGGCAACCACCGCCTGGCGCGTCATCCAGGCGTCTTCCGGCGTGAAGCGCCCATAGTGGAAGAGCGTGGCGATGAGCGGCATGGCGAGCACGGCGAGCGCCACCGCGCTCGGTACCGCCAGCAGCACCGTCAGGCGCAGCCCCCAATCGAGGAGCTTCGCGTATTCGACGTGGTCCGCCGCGGCGTGGTACTTGGACAGGCTCGGCAGCAGGATGGTGCCGAGCGCCACGCCCAGCATGCCGGCGGGGAACTCCATCAGCCGGTCGGCGTAGTACAGCCACGAGACGCTGCCTGTAACGAGGTACGAGGCGAAGATCGTGTTAATCAGCAGCGAGATCTGGCTGACCGATACTCCGAATGCGGCGGGTCCCATGAGCTTGAGGATGCGGCGCACGCCCGGGTGCTTGAAATCAAGACGCCAGCGGGGCAGCAGGCCCAACCGGTAGAGGAACGGAATCTGCAGGGCAAGCTGCAGCACACCGCCCACCGATACCGCCCAGGCAAGCACCTTCACCGGCGGATCGAAGCGATCGGCGAAGAAAGCCGCGCCGACGATGAACGAGACGTTGAGGAGCGCCGGTGTGATCGCCGGCACCGAGAAGCGGTTCCACGTGTTGAGCACGCCCGCGGCGAACGCCACGAGCGAGATGAAGGCGATGTAGGGAAAGGTGATGCGCAGCAAGCTCACCGTCAGCTCGAACTTGCCCGGGTCGGCGGCGAAGCCGGGCGCCGAGACGTAGACGATCAGCGGCGCGAGCGCGATGCCGAGCACCGCCGCGGCGACCAGCGCCAGGAAGAGCGCAGTCGCCGCACCGTCGAGCAACGTTCTCGTCTCCTCGCCCGGCAGGCGGTTCTTGTACTCGGCGAGCACCGGCACGAAGGCCTGCGAGAAGGCCCCTTCGGCGAACAGGCGGCGCAGCAGGTTCGGGATGCGGAAGGCGACGAAGAAGGCGTCGGTGGCGAGACCCGCGCCGAAGGCGCGCGCGATGTAGAAGTCGCGCACGTAGCCAAGCACCCGCGAGACGAAGGTCAAGCTCGATACGGCGAGCAAGGCGCGCAGCAGGTTCATGCGGAACGTCCCCGGTTCCGTGCTAACATTCCGCCCCTTTTTCGGGACGTTGCAACTCCATGGCCAATATCAAATCGGCGCGCAAGCGCGCACGCCAGGCGCTCGAGCGCCGCGACGTCAACATGCCCCTGCGTACGCGTGTGCGTACGGCGATCAAGGACGTGAAGAAGGCGGTCGCCAGCGGCAACAAGGACGCCGCGCTTTCCGCGCTGCGCACTACGCAGGGCGTGATCGACCGCGTCGTAGCGAAGGGTATCCTGCATCGCAACGCCGGCGATCGTCACAAGAGCCGGCTCGCGCAAGCGATCAAGGCGCTCAAGTAACTACGCCGTATCACCCACACGCTGCAGCTCGGCGAGCCTGGTGCGCTCCGCGACGCGGCCCGCGCCCACCCTAAGCTCGCCCTCCCCGAAGTCGACGAGCAAGCGGTACGCCGGCGGATGACCGCTGCGAAAGCCTGTGCCGTCGAGTGTTGTTCCCTGCATGACCGGATTGCGCCGCTCGCCCATCGGGCATGCGCGCGATTATAGGGGCACGCGGTGGCGAAGCCGGTGAGCCGCATTCTCGTGGTCAACGACGAGCATCTGGTGCTGCGCGAGTTCGTCAAGGGACTGAACGCGGCGGCGCGCTCGCTCGATAACCCGCTCGGCATCGGCTTCACCGGCGTCACCACCGCGCGCGAGGCGCTCGAGGTGATCGCGCGCGACGGCGACCTGCAGGCGGTGCTGGTCGACGACACGCTCTACACGCTCAAGAACGGCCGGCAGTCGAAGGCGCAGATGTCGGCGCTCGAGCTGGTCCAGCGCATCACGCGCTTTCGCCCCGAGCTCGATGTCTACATCCTGATTGCGCGCGAGGAGGAAGACGACATCGTCGATGCGCTCTTCGCCGAAGCAGTCGACGGTTATTTCTACCGCGAGGAGCGCGACTACCGCGGCATCTACCGCATCCTGAACGCGCAGATCCAGGAGCGCGCACGCACGCCGTTCTACGACCAGCTCAAGAACTACGTCTGGATGGCGAAGGACCAGTGGCACACGCCCGGGCATTCGTCGGGCGAATCGCTGCGCGGCAGCCCGTGGATCAACGACTTCTACGAGTTCATGGGCGAGCACGTCTTCGATTCGGATCTTTCCGTGTCGGTGCCGATGCTCGACTCGCTGATGGAGC
>JAEKLK010000194.1 GCA_019509895.1 Betaproteobacteria bacterium
GCCCAGTACGCATAGCCGCCGGTTTCTTCCTCGATGATGACCGAGAGCCCGATGCGCAGGCGCGCCTTGCGGTAGTCCGGCGACAGTCGCGCCAGATCGACGAGCGCGTAGAGATCCAGGCGCTCTGCGCGCGCTTCGATCGCGATCTGCGGATCGAGGGCCTCGTCGTTCAGCGAAGCGCCCTCCCGGTAGCGGCTGAAGGCGTAGGCCGCCCATTCGCTCGACGGCGAAAGGTTGAGCTCGTGGTACGCATCGCTGCCCTCGGCACGCACGAACACCTCGCAGCAGGTATGGCGCCACAGCTTCCAGCCGACACGCGGACGCGCCGGCGGCGGGATCTTCATGCCCGCCACGTCGCCGTGCAGCTCGTAATGCAGCGACAGCTTGTCCGCCGCGGTTCGTGTCGCTGTTACGGCGACCGCGCGCGCGGCCCGGGTCGGGGAATGCGGATGCGAAACCAGTTCCGGCATGACGGGGCGTTACTTTACCGGGCATCGATCCTGCAGGGGCTGGCGCGTGTCACAAGTCGAGCTCAACACGGCCCGGCCTGAGCGGCGACTGGAAGGCGCGTTCCGCCTGCCGCTCGAGATTCTGCCGCAGCCCGACGAGACCACGTGCGGACCCACTTGCCTGCACGCGGTATTCCGCTACTGGGGCGAGGAAGAGCCGCTCGAAAGGACCATCGGTCGCGGCGAGCGTCTGGAGCACGGCGGCACCTTTGCCGTGTTCCTGGCCTGCGATGCGCTACGTAAGGGCTATCGCGCCACCCTCTACACCTACAACATCACGGTGTTCGATCCGACCTGGTTCGCCGCCGGGGTCGACATCGCCGAGCGCCTCGCGCGGCAGCGCGAGCTGAAAGCACAGGATCTGCGCCTGCTGCACGCGACCGACGGCTACCTCGAGTTCCTGCGGCTGGGCGGGGTGCTTCGCTTCGTCGACCTCGGTGCCGAGCTGATCCACGGCATCCTGCGCCGCCGGCTGCCGATCATCACGGGCCTGAGCTCGACGTACCTCTATCGCGGGCCGCGTGAATACGGCGTGCAATCGCGGCCGGACGATGTCGCCGGCTACCCGGCCGGGCACTTCGTCGTAGTCGCCGGCTACAACGCCGAACGCTCGAGCCTGCTGGTGCTGGATCCGTATCAGCCGACGCCTTATGGTCCGTCGCTCGCCTACTGGATCGGCGCCGAGCGGGTGCTTGGCGCGGTCATGCTCGGCATCGTGACACACGACGCCAACCTGCTGGTCGTGCATCCCACGCCGGTGAGCCCGCCCGAGGGAAAAGTCTCTCCGGTGCATTTCGAGCCGTTATGAAAGCGCTGATCGTCGTCAATCGGGAGGACGACTGGCCGCACGCGATTCCCGGCGCGGCCGTCACCACGGCCAAGTCGTATCTCACCGGCCCGGCGGCGAACAACGAACACTATCGCCAGGTAGTAAATCTGTGTCGCTGCGCCCGCACCGATGATGCGGGGTTCTATGTCTCGCTCCTTGCCGAGGCGCGCGGACAGCGGCCGCTGCCGACCGCCAAGGCGCTCGAGGACCTGCACGCGAGTCCGGCCAATGCACCGGCGGTGCGCGAAATCGAGGAGCTCGCCGCGCAAGCGGCGCCAACGGCGCGCAAGCTCGAGCTCGACGTGTACTTCGGCGCCGACGCGCGCGGCAAGCACGACGCGCTCGCCGGGCGCTTGTTTTCCCTGGCGAAGGCGCCTTTGCTGCGTGCCGACTTCCGCCGCACGCGCGAAGGGTGGCGTCTGCAGAAGTTGCGCGCGCTGAGCGTCTCGGAAATCGGCAGCCCGGACCGGCCGGCGCTGATACGCGCCGCGACCCGCTTCATCAACGGTCATCCCGATGCGCCCGCCCGGCGTGCCGGGCAGCCTTCGCTCGCCATCCTGCACAACACGGATGCCCCGCTGCCGCCGTCCAACCGCGCCGCCCTCGAGGGATTCCTGCGCGCGGCGAAAGCGCTTGGCTTGCGCGCGGAGATCATCGATCGGCAGGCGATCGAGCGGCTGGGCGAGTTCGATGCGCTGTTCCTGCGCGATACCACGTTCCTCGACCACTACACGTATCGCTTCGCCAAGCGCGCCGCAGACCTCGGGCTCGTGGTGATCGACGATCCCGATTCGATCGTCCAGTGCAACAACAAGGTCTTTCTGAACGAGCTGCTCACCCGCCATCACATCTCCATGCCGCGCACGGTGATGGTTCATCGCGAAAACATCGACACGATCGTGCCGACGCTCGGTCTGCCCGTCGTGCTCAAGGAGCCCGGCGGCGGCTTCTCTACTGGCGTGCACAAGGCGCACACCCCGGCGGAGCTCGAGACGCTCGCGCGGCGAATGCTGGAGAAGTCCGAGCTCATCATCGCGCAGGCCTACATGCCGACCGAGTACGACTGGCGGGTGACGGTGCTCGACCGGCGCGTGCTGTTTGTGTGCCAGTACTTCATGGCGCCGGGTCACTGGCAGGTGCACAAGTACGAGCACGACGCGCACTCCGAAGGGCACACCGTCGCGCTCTCGATCGGCGAGGCGCCGCGCCTGGTGGTCGACACGGCGTTGCGCGCGGCCAACCTGATTGGCGAGGGCCTCTACGGCGTCGACCTCAAGCTGATCGGCGAGCGCTGCTACGTGATCGAGATCAACGACAACGCGAGTATCGACGCCGGCAATGAGGACCAGATTCTCAATGACGCGCTCTACCGCGAGGTGATGGGCGTGTTCCTGCGCCGCATCCGCGAGCGCTCCGGCGCCGTGGCGGCCGCCGCGCCATGAGCGTCGCACGCGCCTTGCGGCCCGCGGCGTTCGGTGCCTTCTCCGTCTACGGCCTCGAGGTCGAGTACATGCTGGTGCGGCGCGATACGCTCGATGTCGCGCCGGTTGCCGAGCAGTTGCTCGCCGCCCGTCAGGCCGGCACCGGCCTTGCCTGGTCGAACGAGATCGTCGCGCATGTCGTCGAGCTGAAGAACCCGGCGCCCACCCCCGATCTCGCCGCGCTTGCCAACGCGCTGCAGCGGGAGGTGCGCGAGATGAACGCAGCGCTCGCCCCGCTCGGCGCGCGGCTCATGCCCACCGCCATGCATCCGTGGATGGATCCGGCGCGCGAGACGCACCTGTGGCCGCACGATAACGATATCTACCGGACCTACGATCGGATTTTCGGCTGCCGCGCGCACGGCTGGGCGAACCTGCAAAGCGTGCACATCAATCTGCCCTTCGCCGACGACGGCGAATTCGCGCGCCTGCACGCGGCGGTGCGACTTGCGCTGCCGATCATTCCGGCGATCGCGGCCGCTTCACCTTTCGCCGACGGCACGGCGACGGGCTGGCTCGATTACCGGCTGCACGCGTACGCCGGCAACGCGCCGGGGCTGCCGCAGATGAATGGCGAGATGATTCCGGAGCCGGCAGCAAGCCGCGCCGAGTACCAGCGCGTGATCCTCGCTCCGCTCTACGCGGCGCTGGCGCCGCAGGACCCGGAGGGCTTGTTGCGGCACGAATGGGCGAATGCCCGCGGCGCCATCGCCCGCTTCGAGCGCAGCGCGATCGAGATCCGCCTGGCCGACGCGCAGGAGTGTCCCGCCGCCGACGTCGCCATCGCGGCGGCGATCATCGACCTCGTGTGGCTCCTCTACCGGGACGGGGCGGCGGCGCTTCCGACCGGTGAGCTCGCCGCGATCCTGCGCGCCTGCATGCGCGATGGCGAGCGGGCACAAGTCCACTCACCCGCCTATGTCGCCGCGCTTACCGGCGGCCGTAAGGCCTCGAGCGCCGGCGAGATATGGGCGCAGGCGGCCGAGCGCATGCCCGACGCGCCACACCGTACGCTGTGGCAGCCGGTGCTCGACAAGATCCAGGTGCGCGGGCCCCTCGCGCGCCGGCTCGTGCGCGCGGTGGGCGAGACGCCTTCGCGCACGGCGCTCGCCGGCCTCTATGAGCATCTTTGCGAATGCCTCGAGAACGGCGTCTTCTTCGACCCGACCAGCTATTGATCACCTGCGAGCACGGCGGCAACAGCATCCCGCCGCGCTATCGCACCGCCTTCGCCACCGCCGGGCGCGCGCTCGCGAGCCATGAAGGCTTTGACGACGGCGCACTCGAGCTGGCGCGCCAATTCTCGCGCCGGCTGCACGCGCCGCTCGTCTACTCCACGACCAGCCGGCTACTGATCGAGCTCAATCGCTCGCTCGGCCATCGGGGCGCCTTGTCGCGCTATTCGCGCCGGCTGCCGCCCCGCGCGCGAGCCGAGCTCGCGCAGCGCTACTACCTTCCCTACCGGTACGCGGTCGAGTCGAGCGTCAAGTCCTCGCACGGCCGGCGCGTGGTGCACGTCTCCTGCCACAGCTTCACGCCGCGCCTGGCGGGTGTGGTGCGCAACGCGGATATCGGACTCCTGTTCGATCCGCGGCGCCGTGGCGAGGCCGAGCTGTGTGAGCGCTGGCGCGCAGCGCTTAACGCGCGCGAGCCGAAGCTGCGCGTCAGGCGCAACTATCCGTATCGCGGTTGGGCGGACGGACTGACGACGGACCTGCGACGCCGCTATGGCGAGGGGCGTTATGTCGGCATCGAGCTCGAGGTGAACCAGCGCTTCCCAAAGACCGATGGCTCGCGCTGGCGCTCGCTACGCGCGGCGCTCATCGCAAGCTTCGCCGAGGCGCTCGGCTAGAGGACGATCTCGCGCGCGGCGCCGCGCACGTCCATCTCGAACTCGAGCCCGACCACGGGAGGCCGCGCGAGGTGCCAGGTGAGGCCGCCCTCCATAGCGCCGCGCGCGGCCATCTCGGGACCGATGAGGGGACCGATGTCGTGGACCGTGTAGGCCTGCGTGCTGATGGCATCCGCCCATGAGAAGCCGAGCGCTTTCAAGCGTCCCGCCATCAGCTCGACGACGAAGCGGACCTTGTCGCGCAGCGCGTCGGGCGACGTCTCGCCATGGCGTACGGTGCGCTCGGCGTAGCCCTGCGGCCCGCCGCGCACCTCGGCGCCCCCGGCGACGATGAAGCTGCCGCGACGCGAATCGCTCGGCACGGTGTACGAGAAGGCGTACAGCAGCGGCTCGCGCGGCTTGTCGTACTGCGGGCAGACGTTGGTGCGAGCGACCGGATTCGCCTCGTTGCGGTAGACGCCCCAGCGCTCGAGCGTCTTCACGTATTCGCGGTTGAAGCTCTCGAATCCCTGCTCGCTGAAGGGCTCGGGCGAGCGCAGCTCGCACGCGGCAAAGGCGGTGCTCGCCCGCCCGAGTGCTTCCAGGTGCGCCGTCACCGCGGCGAGGCCCGCCGCAAGCGGCAGCGGCCGCGCGAGGCGCGCGCGCTCGATGGCGAAGCCCCGCTCGGCGGCGACGCCGCTCGAGAACTGGAAGCCGCCCTTGATGTAGCGGTAACCCCCGCTCTTGAATACGATCACTTCGGACATGAGCCGAATCTTAGAGGAGGACCGATGAACCGCCGCAATTTCCTCACCGCCGCCGGGGCGACGATCGCCGCCGGGCCCGTGCTGGCGCAGGCGCCGAAGGTGTTTCTCGACTACGACCAGGCGGCGCTCGACGCCGCGTACGACCAGTCCAGGTACGCGCCCAACCTGCAGCAGGTGATCAAGCGCTACGCGACCAATAGCGAGCTGACCCGCTCCCGACTCGGTGCGCCGCGGCGCGTCGCCTACGGCTCGCAGCCGATCGAGCAGCTCGAGATCTACCGCACCGAGCGCGCGAACGCGCCGGTGCAGGTGTTCGTCCACGGCGGTGCCTGGCGCAGCGGCGTCGCCAAGGACTATGCATTCCCGGCCGAAATGTTCGTCGCCGCCGGCGCGCACTACGTCGTTCCGGACTTCGCCTGGGTGCAGGATGCCGGCGGCAGCCTGGCGCCGATCAGCGATCAGATCCGGCGCGCGCTCGCCTGGGTCGCGCGCAACGCGGCGAGCTTCGGCGGCGACGCGAGCCGGATCTACGTCTCCGGTCACTCCTCCGGCGGCCACCAGGCGGCCGTGCTCGCCACAACCGACTGGAAGCGCGACTTCGGCCTGCCGCCGGAGGTCGTCAAGGGCTACGTGCTGGTCAGCGGCATCTACGAGCTCTATCCGGTCTCACTCTCCGCACGCGCGAGCTACGTCAAGTTCGACGAGCGCACGCTCGCCGAGCTGAGCGCCATGCGCCATCTCGAGCGCATCGGCGCGCCGGTCACGGTCGTGTACGGGACGCTGGAGACGCCGGAATTCCAGCGGCAGAGCCGGGAGTTCGCGCAAGCGCTGCGAAAGGCGGGGATGCCGGTGCAGCTCATCGTCGCCGACGGCTACAACCATTTCGAGGTGATGGAGACGCTCGCGAATCCGTTCCAGTTCGCCGGCCGCGCCGCGCTCGAGCAGATGAAGCTAAAGGCGCCGCTCTAGCGGCGCCGCGAGACAATCTCGAGGAGCTGCAAGAAGGCGGCGTCCGGCGGCACCTCGCGCCCGGCAAGCCACTCGTTGACCTGCTCGATCGGGCGGCCGAGCGCCGCGGCGAGCGCTTCTGCGCCACCCACCGCTTCGAGCGCCTTGCGCGTCGTGCGCGTGTAGATCGTCTGTTCCGCCACCCGGCCGCCAGTCATGCGGCGGCGAGTGTAGCTAACGCGAAATGCGCACGGGAGTCACGAAACCGTCGATTTTTTGTAGTGGTCTCGCGGCCTGCGCGAGCACCGCCAGCAGCGCGCGCGCCGCGACCCGGCGGCCCTTCTCGTTGAGGTGGCCGCCGTCATCCGTATAGGCGCTCGCCATCGCCGGCGCAACGGCTCCGGCCCACGCCACCGTCACGGCGCTGCCGTCGGGCGCGGTCGATTCAATGCGCGCGAGATCAAATAACGGCTCGCGGCCGACGTAGGCACGCCGCATGAGTGCGTTGTACTGCTCGCGCCGCACGTTCTCGATCGTGCCGTACGGCGCGCGGCCGAGGAGGCGCTTGGCGAGCGCCTTCCAGCCGCTCTGTGCCGTGGTCAGGGGCAGGGTTACGTGCACGAAAGTGGTCCGCGGATTTGCCGCCCGCAACTCGGCGAGCGTCTCCTGGTAGTGCGCGAAAAGCGCCGACGCATCGGTCGCCGCATCGATGTCGACATAGCAGAACTTGATGAGCGCGATATCGGCAGCGGAGCCGCCGCCCAGCGCCTTCTTGAAATTGGCCAGCTTGCCCAGCGGGTCGCCGTTCTCCGGCACGAAGAAGTGCGCGAGTGTGCCGGGGGCGAGACCGGCCGCATTCGACGCTTCCTGGATGCGAAGCGGCACGCCGGCTTCGCGGGAAAGCATCGCGACGCCCTCGAGCAGGTTCGCGCCGACCGACTGGTGTGCGAAGTACATGCGCTTCTCGGCAAGGAGCGTGAGATCGGAACGCAGGGCCGCATCGGCAGCCTGGGCAAGCGTCGCGGCAAGGGAGAGGAGCGTCATCGCGAGCAGCTTTCGCACGCGGGGATGATATGCGGCGCACCGCAAGCGCACGTCGCCCGCGCCGTGCGCCGGAGGAGCTATGCTGCGCTGCCGATGAGCCACGTCTTTCATCGCCACGCCCGCCACGACTATCCGGTCGCCGTTTCGGGCGACGGCGTCTACCTGGTCGATCGCGAGGGCCGCCGTTATCTCGACGCGTCGGGCGGCGCGGCGGTCTCGTGTCTCGGCCACTCCGATCGCGCCGTGAGCGACGCAATTGCGCGGCAGGTCGCGAAGCTGCCCTACGCGCATACCTCGTTCTTCTCTAACGAACCGATGGAGGAGCTCGCGGCGCGCCTCGTCGCCAGCGCTCCGGCACCGCTCGACAAGGTCTACTTCACCTCAGGCGGCGCCGAGGCGATGGAGGCGGCGCTCAAGCTCGCGCGCCAGTACTTCGTCGAGAAAGGCGAGCCGGGGCGCGTGCACTTCATCGCGCGCCGGCAGTCCTATCACGGCAACTCGCTCGGCGCACTGGCCGTCGGCGGCAATCGCTGGCGCCGGGCGCCGTTCGAGCCGCTCCTCGTTGGCGCTTCGCATGTCTCGCCCTGCTATTCGTATCGCGACCGGCGCACGGACGAGACCGCGGACGCGTATGTCGAGCGGCTGGCGGCCGAACTCGAGCGTGAGATCGCGCGCCTCGGGCCGAAAACGGTGATCGCCTTCGTCGCAGAAACGCTCGCCGGCGCGACGCTCGGCGCCGTGCCGCCGCTGCCGGGGTATTTCCGCCGCGTGCGCGAGATCTGCGATCGTCACGGCGTCCTGCTGATCCTGGACGAGGTGATGTGCGGCATGGGCCGCTGCGGCACGACCTGGGCCTTCGAGCCGGAAGGCGTGGCGCCCGACATCGTCCTTATCGCCAAGGGCCTCGGCGCGGGTTACCAGCCGATCGGCGCGGCGGTGGTCGCCGGACCGATTCACGAGGCGATCCGCTCCGGCAGCGGCTTCTTCCAGCACGGCACCACGTATCACGGCCACGCCACCGCCTGCGCGGGCGCGCTCGCCGTCCAGCGGCGCCTGCATGACGAGGGGGTCCTGGCGCGGGTAAGGCCGATGGGGGAGCGGCTCGAAACGGGGCTACGCGAGCGCTTTGGCAGCCATCCCCATGTCGGCGACATCCGCGGCCGCGGCCTCTTCTGGGCGCTCGAGCTGGTCAGCGATCGTCAGAGCAAGGCGCCTTTCGACCCGGCGTTGCGCCTGCACGCGCGCGTCAAGGCGGCGGCGCTGCAGGCCGGGCTCCTCTGCTATCCGATGGGCGGGACGATTGACGGCCGGCAAGGCGATCACGTGCTGCTCGCGCCGCCCTTCATCATCGAGCCGCGCGAAATTGAGGAACTGCTGCACAGGCTCGCCTCGGCGCTCGAATCGGCACTACGCACTAATTAATACCGGTGCGCTTCTCCGCGGTCTACGCTTTGACTGCGGCCATGAGAACGCACACCACGCTGGTCATCAATCCGAAAGGCGGTTCGGGCAAGACCACGGTCGCGACCAACCTCGCCGCCTACTTCGCAGCCACCGGTGTGGCCACGGCCCTCATGGACTACGATCCGCAGGGCTCCAGCCTGAACTGGCTTCGCCAGCGTCCCGGAAACCTCCCCCGCATCCACGGCGCCAACGCCGCCCCCGCCAAGGCGGGCCGCATGCGCAGCATTGAAATGCGCGTCCCGGACGACACCCGGGAGCTGGTCATCGATGCGCCGGCGGGCGCGAGCGGCCTGCTGCTCCAGGAAATGCTGGTGCGCACGCACTGCATTCTCATCCCGGTGGCCCCGTCCGCGATCGACATTCATGCGACGGCCAATTTCATTCGCGACCTGCTGCTGGCCGGACGCATTCGTACCTCCAACATCCGCCTGGGTGTGATCGCCAACCGGGTGAGGAAGACCTCGCCGGTGTACGCGCCGCTCGAGCGTTTCCTCACCTCGCTTAATTTTCCGCTGCTCGGTCGCCTGTCCGATTCCGAAGTGTTCGTGAGCGCCGGCGAGACCGGCGTGGGCGTGAGCGAGATGGACTTCGTTGCCTCGGCCGCGGAGCGTCAGCAGTTCGTGCCGATCGCGCAATGGGTCGAGAAGCGCGCCGCCGCCACCGAAGCGAAAACTCCGCCGATGGCGCCGTTTTATCCGGGCGCTTCGATCCCCGGACGCGCAGCGTTGCGCGTCATCGGCAAGCACGTCCCGGCCGCCTAAGCGTTATCTGCAGGTCCGAAAAAGCGCGACAGCGCTTGCTTTTCTTTTTCGGGCAACGCATCATCCGCCGCGTAATCAACAAGAAAGGGGCGCCAACCTCTAAAGGACATGAAGACCACGCTCGTAGTGAACCCCAAGGGTGGCGCCGGCAAGACCACTCTCGCAACAAACCTGGCGAGCTACTTCGCTTCCGCACAGCTTCCCGTCACGCTGATGGACTATGACCCGCAAGGGTCCAGCCTGAACTGGCTGCGCCTGCGCACTCCGGGCGGCCCGCGCATTCACGCGGCAAACGCCGCGCCCGGGAAGTTCGGCCAGCTGCGCAGCTTCGAGATGTACGTGCCGCCCGACTCGCGCCACCTGGTCATCGACGCGCCGGCCGGCTGCTCCGGCGTTCTGCTGCAGGAAATGCTCGATCGATCGAGCACGATCCTGATCCCCGTCGTGCCCTCGATGATCGACCTGCACGCCACCACTAACTTCATTCGTGAGCTCCTGGCGATGGGCCGCATGCGGCGAGGCAGCCACATCAAGATGGCCGTGGTCGCGAACAAGGTGCGCCGCTCCATGCCGGCCTATGCGCCGCTGCAGCAAATGCTCGATTCGCTGGGCCTCAAGCTGCTTGCACGGCTGATCGACTCCGACGTCTATCTCAAGGCAGCCGAAACCGGCGCCGGCATCTTCGAGATGAACCCCAGCCTGACGCAGGCCGAGCGCAAGCAGTTCATGCCCATCGTGGAGTGGGTCACCGGCGAAGTTGGGCTCGCGGACGCCGCGGCCCAGGCGGACATGGTGTGCGACCTCGCGCGCTCGCGCGCGGCCTGAGCTTAGGCTAGTCGTCCTCGTCGGGGCGGATGATGCGCTGCCAGCCGTTCGGACAGTCCCGAACGTCCGGGTAGTGCGCCGCTAGCGCCGCGCAATAGAGCTCGCCCGCATCGCCGCCCGGCTGCCCATCGAATCGCTCGATGTAGAGCGACGGCGGCAGCGCCGTCGCCTCATAAGTCGGCCCGTAGTAATACGGTCCGCCGTAGTAGTAGGGCCAATACGGGCCGCCGAAGTAGAAGCCACCCACGAATACGCGCCCATGGCCATGCCAGGTGGAGCGCGGCACCGCACGATTGCCGAATTGCGCCGCATCGGCCGCGGGCACGACCGTACCGAGTACCGCCAGAACCACCAGCGCATTGCGCATCAGCTTTCGCATCACAAGATCAGACCGTCGCGCCGGAGAGCGGTTCAGCGGTCCTCTACGGGCGTCGTGACGACGATGAAAGTCAGGTCGGTAAGCCCGTCGTTACGGATCGAATGGCGTGCGCCGGGCGGGATGAAGATCACGTCGTGCTTGCGCACGATCGTCTTCTTTCCGTCGATCTCCATGGCGCCCTCGCCTTCCAGCACGTGGTAGATCTGCTCCTGGACCGCGTGGCTGTGCGTCTCGACGTAGGCCATCGGCTGGTAGGTCGAGATGCGATAGTCGACTAGCCGCGAGCCGGTCGTCTCCGGCCTGACGAGTGGCTTCGACAGCGCGCCGCCGTAGTGCCCGGGAAACTGGTGCCAGGGCGTCTCCACGACGTTGCGGATGCTCGGCCGGTAGGGCGGCTTCTCAGCGGACATGCTTCTTGCCGAAGACCGGCTCCTTGTGCGCAATGGGCGGCAGCGCCCACGCGCCCGTACCCGGTGGGCGGATATTCGCGTCGACGTGCACGTCGATCAGGCAGGGCTTGCCCAGCCTCACCGCGTGGTCGAGCGCGCCTTTGAAATCCTGCGAGCGCGTGACCGTCAAACCTTCCACTCCGGCGGCGCGCGCCCACGCCGCGAAATCCGGGTTGTAGGGCTTGCGCTCAGGGCCCTGGTAGAACGCGGTGCCGTGCTCGCGGCCGTCGAAATACGCGTACTGCAGGTCGCGGATCGCCGCCCAGGAGAAGTTGTTCCAAACCACCCAGACGGCCGGGATGTCGTACTCGACCGCGGTGCACAGCACGTGCGACACCATGGTGAAGCCGCCGTCGCCGCAGATCGAGATGCACGGCTGGTCGGGCGCCGCGAGCTTCGCGCCCAGGATAGAGCTCGGCCCGAATCCCATGCCCGAGTAGCCCCAGGTGTTGAGCATCGTCTGTGGCCGGCGCGCTTCCCAGAACTGCATGAACCAGTTGTGGTGGATGCCGGAGTCGAGCGAAATGATCGCATCGTCGGGCAAAACCGCGCGGCAGTCGGCGACGATGCGCTCGGGCCGGATCGGCGAGTCGTGCGCTTCGAAATTCGGGCGGATGTACTTCTCCCACTCCGCCCGCCAGGCGGCGATCTCGGCCTGCCACGCGCCGAAGCGCTCGGCGCCTTTGAACTTCCGTGATTCGGCTTCCGCCAGGAGTTGCCGCAGAAACGTTCGTGCATCGGCCAGGATGCCGAGATCCGGCACGTAGTTGCGGCCGATCTCGGCATGGTCCACGTCGACGTGCACCAGCTTGGCCGCCGGGAAATTCCAGGAGTAGCCCGGCGTCCACGAGGATGCGGAGCGATCGTCGAAACGCGCGCCGATGGCCAGCACCACGTCAGCATGGCGGCCGGCCTCATTGGCCGGATAGGCGCCGTTGCGGCCGATGAAGCCGAGCGACAGAGAATCACGCATGTCGAGGCAGCCCATGCCGTTCGGCGAGCTGATCACCGGCACGCGGTACTTGCGCACGAGCTCGGTGAGCTCGTTTCCGGCCTCGGACAGCGTCACGCCGTGGCCTATGAAGAACACCGGCCGCCGCGCGGCCGTGAGCATATCCACGACCGCCCTGATCTCCTCCGGCGAGGCGCCGCTTCGCCGCGTGCCGAGGCGCTCCGCCGGTCCCTCGAGCTCGACCGCCGCTTCCTCCTGGAACAGGTTGAAGGGAATATCGAGATTCACCGGCCCGGGACGCCCGCTCACGGCGGTGCTCAACGCCTGGCGCAGGAAGAGCGGCAGCATCTCGACGCGCGTCGGCTGGAAGCTGCGCTTCACCACCGGCCGTATGACATTCGGAAAATCGGCCTGGTGATGGCGGTTGAGCTCCTGGAACGGTCCGCGATTGAACTGCGATGTCGGCACATTCGCCGTGATGGCAAGGAGCGCCGATGAATCGCTCTGAGCGACGGCAAGCGCCATGATCAGGTTCGCCGATCCCGGACCGGTGGAGGTGAGGGTCGCCACCGGCTGGTGCTTGACGCGGAAGTAGCCGTCCGCCATGTGCGCCGCGGTCTGCTCGTGGCGCGGCGAGACCAGGCGCACCTTGTCGCG